>RGOY01000079.1 GCA_010028225.1 Actinomycetota bacterium | reverse complement strand
GAAGCGATTGTGATGATTGGCGAAATTGGTGGCGATGCAGAAGAGCGTGCGGCTGCATTCATTAAGGAATATGTCACGAAGCCAGTCGTTGGTTATGTTGCCGGCTTTACCGCGCCAGAAGGAAAAACTATGGGACACGCTGGTGCCATTGTTTCTGGTTCTTCCGGTACCGCGCAAGCTAAGAAAATCGCTCTTGAAGCAGCTGGCGTAAAAGTCGGAAAAACTCCGAGCGAAACTGCGAGATTGCTCCGCGAAATCCTAAGCGCTTAGTAATGTAATGAATCGAATTCTCCGAGTTGGTATCCAACAAGGAATTCGTAGCATCACACTAATAATTCTTCCGATTGCCTTTATATCCCTTGTTGCTTGGGCTACTGCGGGAAGTTCTTCGGGTAACACCGCAGATCCACTCAGAGCGGCGTTCTGGTTTTTCCTTGCTGCGCATCAAGTTCCTCTTCAACTATCACTTTCAGATAGCACTAGTTCGGGTTCACTAACCTTTCTCCCTATCGGCGCTCTCTTAATTCCATTTTTTGCCTTGCGCAGTGGCTTTCTACGAATGACTGAAACACTCGGAGCACCAAAGAGCAGCCGAGATAAGCGCAACTACATTCTGGTCCTTGCACTTAGCTACTCGCTCATTTCATACCTTTTTGCCCTGCCGACGCTGGGCGGTACTGTGAAAGCTCCGTTTTATTTAGCAATCCCAGTCTTACTTATCGTTGCATATATTTCGATATTTATTGCGAGCGGAGCACTACCAAATCACAAACTGCAATTTCCATGGCAACGCGCACTTCGCCTCGCGTGGATAATTGTTGTTGCGTTAATAGGAATTGGCTCAATTCTCTTAAGTGCATCATTGATATATCACTTTGAAGTTGTCCTTAACCTAACGAGGGTGGTAGAGCCCGGAATTTTCGGTGGCTTAGTTTTACTCTTGGGCCAAATCCTCTACATCCCAAATATCTCAGTATCTGCCCTTAGTTATGTTGCAGGTAGTGGCGTGAGTATCGGAGCTGGCAGCCTGCTCTCACCTTTTACTCATCGCATCGATGAGATCCCGGCCATTCCGATACTTGGTGCTCTACCGACCAATAGTCACTCGTTAGTCTTTCTCTTCGCTGCCCTTGTAGTGGCACTTGGAACTTTTGCAGCAAGTTACGGTCGTCGCACTTATGCAGATCTAGTTGAAGTGAAGCGTTTCTATTTCTCGCTTACGCTAATACTCTTCGCATTGCTCTTTATAATCTCTAGGGCAACGAGTGGAGAACTTCTATCTTCTAATCTTTCATCAGTCGGACCGATTTGGTGGGCGCTTCCCATTGTTGTTACTTTAGAGATACTTGCCGGTGGCGCTTTCTATATCTATGCGCCAAAATTGCTGACAAAAATAAGGAATCGCAATGCTTGAGGAGAAGTGGGCCCTACTTTCGGTTTCTAACAAGAGTGGAGTAATCGACCTCGCAAAATTACTTTTAAAGCATAATTACAGGATTCTTGCCTCCGATGGAACTCACTCGTATTTAGAAAGCCATTCGATTCCAGCAACTCGAATCGCGGAGTTCACTAACGCCGAGGAGATATTTGATGGAAGAGTAAAGACGCTCCATCCACTTATACATGGCGCTATTCTCTTTGATCGAGAGAATCCAGCCCATTTAACTGAAGCTGAGAGACGCGGCATAAAATCAATCGAGGTGGTTGTTGTAAATCTATACAGCGAAGAACAATTCGATATTGGCGGACCAGCGCTGATACGCGCAGCAGCAAAGAATCACAGAAGCGTTACCGTGCTTACCGATCCATCCCAATATGCTGGATTTGAAGCGGCACTTTCCCAAGGAACTTTGGAGTTGATTAGATATGACCTAGCAAAGAGCGCGCTTGAAGCTACTGCTCGCTATGACCTTTCCATATTAAGAAGCATGTCGACTCCGCTTCGCTATGGAGAGAACCCCCATCAAGACGGCTCGGTTGCAGGTGCCCGCGGAGTAGCGGGTGTGACTCTGATTCAGGGCGCTCAACTTTCATTTAACAATTATCTGGATATCGATTGCGCCACGCTAATTGCATCCGATCACTCACTTCGCACCACTGTAATTGTTAAACATGGAGCGCCCTGTGGAGTTGCTAGCGATAACGATCCACACAAGTCATTTTTGAAGGCTCTGGAATCAGATTCGATCTCAGCCTTCGGGGGAGTAATTGCAACTAATTTTGAAGTGGATGAGAAGTTAGCCAATGAGATTATCTCTGGGTTCTATGAAGTGTTAGTTGCCCCTTCATACTCAAGTGCCGCGCTTTCCCTTCTTGCGCAGCGCAAGAAAATGCGAGTCTTAGTGCTTGAGAAGCGGGAGTCACAAACTCTTAGCATGCGCGAGATTAACGGTGGATTTCTCTTTCAGAGCTTCGATGCAATTGAATCAAGTTCTACTTGGAAAATCGTTTCTGGGGCAATAGCTGACGAAAAGAGCAGGGCTGATTTGGAATTTGCTTGGCGCTGCGTCGCCAGAACTCGTAGCAACGCGATTGTCATTGCAAAGAATTTGGCCACTGTCGGAATCGGTATGGGCGAAGTTAGTCGAGTAGCAGCAGCAAAAAATGCGCTCGCTCGAGCAGGAGATAAGGCACGTAGCGCGGTTGCTGCGAGCGATGGATTCTTCCCATTCCCAGATGGCTTAGAGATTCTTGCGCAAGCGGGGGTGAAAGCAATTATCGCCCCACAGGGATCCATTCGCGATGAGGAGATAATTACTGCTGCCAAGCGACTGGGAATTACGCTTTATTTTGCGGCAAATCGCCACTTCTCACATAACTAGAATTCACTCATGGCATTAATCCTTGATGGGCGAGCAGCCGCCAAAGAGATAAAGGCAGAGCTCTCAAACTTACTCAAGGGCAAGAAATACGGATTGGGCACAATTCTTGTTGGGGAAGATCCAGGTTCACGCGCTTATGTTGCGGGGAAACATAGAGATTGCGCTGAAATCGGAATAGATTCAATTCGCATCGACCTTCCAGCTAAGGCTAGTGAAGCCGAGATTCTAGATGCAGTTAAAGAGTTAAATGAGAATTCAAAGTGCACTGGATTTATAGTTCAGCTTCCGCTACCGGAAGGAATTAATGTAAATAAAGTTTTAGAAGCGATTAATCCAAAGAAGGATGCCGATGGTTTGCATCCTTTGAATTTAGGAAGATTAGTTTTAAATCAAGCGACCATCAATCCATGCACTCCTCAAGCAATCATCGAGTTACTCTCGCGAAACAAGATTGCCTGGGCTGGCAAAGAGGTAGTCGTTATTGGTCGAGGAGCAACGGTCGGCCGACCTTTGGGCCTTCTCTTATCGCAGAAAAAAATAAATGCGACGGTTACCCTCACCCATACTGGTACAAAGAATCTCTCTGAACTAACTAAGCGAGCCGACATAATTATCGCCGCGATTGGCAAAGCTCACTTCTTAACTAAAGAAATGGTCACACCTAAAGCTGTGGTGATTGATGTTGGACTTACGCGTGAAGGCGAGAAGTTATTGGGTGATGTAAATCCAAATGTTTACCAAGTCGTAGAGGCATATTCACCTGTTCCAGGTGGCGTTGGACCGATGACACGTGCGATGCTCCTTCGCAATGTCATCGAACTGGGAGAGAAAGTTTGAAGCGCATCGCCCTAGTACTTGCGGCTATCTCAATCGGAGTCTCGGCGATTTACTCAGTCCGCCTCGGTGCAATTTCACTCGCGGTAGCACTTGCGATCTACTCAATTCCAGGTCTGCGTAATCGCAGGAGAATGGACCTATTGGTTCAAGTTCTTCTTATTGTGTCCCTAGTAACAGTCGCATTGGCGCTTCCACGGAGGTAGCCGGTAAGTTCTCCCGCTATGAGTAGATCCGGGAAAGTCACTGTAGTTGGCGCTGGTTTCTATGGTTCAACCACCGCGCTTCGGTTAGCAGAATATGACATCTTCGAAACAGTTGTTTTAACCGATATTGTCGAAGGTAAACCAGAGGGGATTGCACTCGATATCAATCAATCTCGTTCTATTGAGGGTTTTGAAACTAAACTTGTTGGTAAATCGACAACTGCGGATGGCGCGGGCTATGAAGCAACGGCAAATTCTGACGTTGTTGTTATTACAGCCGGTCTACCGCGTAAGCCCGGTATGAGTCGTATGGATTTGATTGGCGTAAACGCTGGCATCGTTCGTGGCGTTGCCGAAAACATCGCTAAACATTCTCCCAATGCGGTTTTGATTGTTGTATCCAACCCACTCGATGAAATGACTGCTCTCGCCCAAATCGCATCAAAGTTCCCGCACAATCGTGTGATGGGTCAAGCCGGAATGCTTGATACCGCTCGCTTCACTCATTTTGTAGCTGAGAAATTGAATGTCCCGGTTGCATCGGTAAAGACTCTTACCCTTGGCTCACACGGTGAGACCATGGTCCCAGTTCCAAGTCGCTGCACTGTAAATGGAAAAGCTCTAAGTGAGTTACTAAGTAGCGCAGAAATTGAAGAATTGGTCACTCGAACAAGAAATGGCGGAGCGGAGATAGTTGCGCTACTTAAGACTGGATCTGCTTACTACGCACCTTCTGCCGCGGCAGCACGAATGGCTCGAGCGGTTATAACTGATTCGCGTGAAGTTATGCCCGTATGTGCTTGGGTTACAGGGGAATATGGAATTAGCGGTGTCTATCTTGGTGTCGAAGCTGAGATCGGGCGGGTCGGCGTAAATAAAGTTGTTGAAGGGAAACTAACTTCACAAGAGTTGGAAGAATTGAAGAAAGCTGCGGAAGCAGTCCGCTCGAAACAAGCAGATGTGAAAGATCTCTAGAGAGGAAGTCATGTCCAAGATCAAAGTACAAGGAACAGTCGTTGAACTAGATGGCGATGAAATGACCCGAATCATTTGGGACTTCATCAAGAAACAGTTAATTCTTCCTTATCTAGATATAAATCTTGAGTATTACGACCTTGGAATCGAGTATCGCGACGCTACTAATGACCAGGTAACAATAGATAGCGCTAACGCCATAAAGAAGCATGGCGTTGGAGTTAAGTGCGCGACCATCACCCCAGATGAGGCGCGGGTAAAAGAGTTCAATTTAAAGCAGATGTGGAAGTCGCCTAACGGAACCATTCGCAACATTCTCGGAGGCGTCATATTCCGTGAACCAATCATCATTAAGAATGTACCGAGATTGATTCCTCATTGGAGCAAACCAATCGTCATTGGCCGTCACGCATTTGGTGATCAATACCGCGCTACTGATTTCAAAGTCCCGGGGGCTGGAAAACTAACAGTCACATTTACCCCTGCTGATGGTTCAAAGCCGATGGAATTCAATGTCTTTGATTTTCCAAGTGCCGGTGTTGCCATGACAATGTACAACCTCGACCAATCCATTCGCGACTTTGCTCGCGCATCATTTAATTATGGATTAGTTAGAAAGTACCCCGTTTATCTATCTACAAAGAACACAATCCTGAAAGCATACGATGGACGTTTCAAAGATATTTTTGCGGAGATTTTTGAGAGTGAATTTAAGGATGAGTTTAAGAAGTATGGTCTTGAATATGACCATCGCCTAATTGATGACATGGTTGCCACATCGCTTCGTTGGGAAGGCGGCTACATCTGGGCCTGTAAGAATTACGATGGTGATGTCCAGAGCGATACCGTCGCTCAAGGTTATGGCTCACTTGGCTTGATGACCTCAGTTCTAATGACTCCGGATGGCAAGACTGTCGAAGCAGAAGCCGCACACGGAACTGTTACCCGCCACTATCGAGATCACCAAGCCGGTAAAGCAACTTCAACGAATCCGATCGCTTCCATCTTTGCTTGGACTCAAGGCCTACAGCATCGCGCTAAGTTAGATAACACCCCAGAGGTCGCTAACTTTGCGACAACCCTAGAGCGCGTATGCATTGAAACCGTTGAGAGCGGAAAGATGACAAAGGATCT
>RGOY01000078.1 GCA_010028225.1 Actinomycetota bacterium | reverse complement strand
ACTAGGCGAGGCAATATCGCTTCTTGGCTCGGACGTTTCAGTCCACTGAGGCCCGCAAATGCCGCAGCGATGATGAAAATAAGAAGCACGCTTGGCTCATCACGAAGTGCATTGATCAATAGAACAAAGGTTGCGACCAGAGTTCCAAACTCGGTGAACCAGATCATCTTCTTGCGGTCCACATGATCGGCAAGAACGCCGCCGTAGAGTCCAAAGATGATGAGTGGAACTATCTCCACGGTGCCAATCAGACCAACCATCCAATACGAGTTCGTTAATTCCTTCACCTGAAAGGGAAGTGCCACCAAGGTGATCATGGTGCCGAAATAGGAGAAGAGACCGGCCGTGAAAATTAATCGAAAGTCTCGATACTTACGGAGTGGCGCTAGGTCAATAGCGATGTTTCGCACACCTAGAGTGTAGTCACTGCTTCGCAACTTACCCTTATACCAACAGAACGCGATGATCTAGGCGACCGAAAATATATTTTCCCAAAATGGGAAGCAATGCAAATAGGTATAAAGCCAGCTAATGCTTCTGCTTCAGTTGATTTCGTATGGCAACGCGTTCACTCAAGACTAGCCAAATCAAACCTGGAATAAGGTCAATGCTTCGTTTGAGGAACCACTTTAGCCCATTTGTCATTAGCCAATATCTCTCAAAATTCTTTGACCGCACGACGCGGAACTCGATGTTTTGACGATTTTTACGGAGTAAGGCTAGTTCGCTTCTTACGTGATTAGCGATCACCTGGTGACCTTGAGGCGAAGGATGCATCCGATCTACATGCCAATATTCTCGATGGTACGGAAGCTGCCACGTGGAAACAAAAATCGCGTCTTCGTTAACTGAAATATCAAATAAGATCTCATTTACGATTTTCACGCGACGATGCAAAATTCGCCTGAGTGAAAGAGGCCCTGGAGCAGTTATCAGTGGATCTGGGAGCCCTAGGAAAATGACGGTTGACTCAATTTGATGAAGCCTTCTCAGGAAGGCCACAAGGTTTTTCCGAATGACTTCCGGCGAGAAATCGCCTCTCAATACGTCATTGGTGCCTATGCAAACCAGCGCAAGAGTCGGCTCCATTCCCAATGCAGCTTTTATTTGGGAAGTATTTAAATCTCGCGCCCGAGCGCCGTTGCGGGAGACATTGATGAAGCGGACTGCTCCAATGTCATGGGCCAGACGTCCGGTCCACCCTGCGCCTACAGCAGGAAGTCTGTCACCATAATCACCAACACCGAAGACGCTACTGTCACCTAGAGCCAGTATTGAAACATCGTCTCGGTGGCGAATCTGCAAAAGGCGATCCAACATTTTCTCGCTGATGTATTTATTGGGTAAGTCAAGTGAACGAGGATGGCTGCCTACAGGTTGGCTACTGCTCTGAAGAAGCGTCACACTGTTTCCCTTATGCCACGTGAATAAATCTCGGCTGGTTATCAAATTCTTGATAGATCTGTTCTAAAGACTGTGCCGTTTTTTGCCATGAGAAACCTTTGGCACGTTCAGTTGCCCAACAGGCAAGAAGGCTTCGGTCAATTGAGAGTAAATTCTCAATCTCATCAACCCAATTGCTTGCATCGCGATGAAGTGCTCGACCACAACGTTCACTAATTACTTCGCTAATGGCCCCCGAGGAGCGACAAATGACCGGGGTTCCGACGGCGAGTGACTCCAATGCCGCCAGTCCAAAAGTTTCTATTGGCCCGGGTGCGAGGAAAACTGATGCTTTACCCATGTATTGAGCTAGAGTCGCTTTGTCATTGATGTAGCCAATCAATCGCACATCAAGACTATGCTCTGATATCACATCCTCTAAATTCTTTACCAATGGACCACTGCCCGCAATGACTAAGGGCAATTCGATGCCACGCCTCTTCATTTCGATAGCGACTTCTAAGAGAAATCTTGGATCCTTTTCCTTAGACAAGCGAGTACAGGCAAACAAATATCGGCCAGCTGGCATCATCAGGTAGTTGTGCCAACTTTCCCTAAGATAAAAGACTTCATGATCGACGCCTAGCGGAACCACAGCAACTTCACCAAATTCCTCGAATTCCTGTGCAGCAAATGTCGTCGTTGCAATTAACCTATCGACATATGCGCGACTCCATGAATTCCACTTCCTCACTAGGCGAGATTTGCCCGGAATCAGAGGAAAGAAAATTTTCCCGACTTCATTCAATCGTTCGTGAGCAAATAGAGTTACATGGAATCCTTTTCGTTTTGCCCACGGCAACAAGGCTAGAAGAGTTGTGCGATCAGAAATCTCGATTACCTCGGGCGCAAAACTTTCCAATGCTGTTCTAACCGCTCTCAAATTCGTGATTATGCGGTATCCGCCTGATCCTGGGAGGAGCGGTGACTTGATTGTAATTTTCCTAATCGCATCTGTGTCATTTTCACTATAAGTCTTATCCGGAGTGACGATGAGAACTTGATGTCCTCGCTTAGCGTATTCGATGGCCAAACGATCCACAGTGGTTCGAAGCCCGCCTGATTTTGGGCCATACATGTTTGCCAGGTGTGCGATTCGCATCAAGCGATCTCCTGAAGCCCTCGGCTGGCTAGAACGTTCTGGTAGTGCACCACGAGTTCGGCGCAAACGTTGGACCAACTTCGGTTCTGCACCTCCCGTTGCCCAGACATGCCCATTTCAGCGGCTGCATTTGGATCAGCAATCATCGAGATAACTGCTCGGCGCAAATCTCGTAGATTGCCTGGTTGATAAAGCTTTCCTGTTATCGACTCTTTAACCAGATCAATCGGACCACCAGTTAATATCTCGGGCGAAGAGACTCTCGATTCCTCGGAGAGCAAGAAGATTCTCAACTTGTTTCTCTGGCGCTAACCTTCCGACAAAACCAATAACAAATGATTCGCGTTTGGCGTTCCACGTCTTACGCAAAGAGTCTGAGCGTAACTTCGGCGAAAAGATTTCATGATCGACACCTCTTGTCCAAAGTTTGACATTGTTCACCCCAAGTGAATTGAGGAATTTGATGGAAGATTTTGATGGTGCGAGGTTCAAATCCGAACTGGAGTGAATCTTGCGAATCCGCTTCTCTGCCAATCCCTTTATCAATCCAAGACCGTAGAAGCTTGCAAATCCAGAAACATCTGTCTGATAAACCGCCACTACGGGGACCCCAAGATAGCTTGCGGCTTTTCTTACTTGTCCCCCAAGTAGGTAAGGCGAAGCCAGATGAACAATGTCAGGTTTAAATCCTCTTATTACCTCGCGCAATCGAGAAGCCGTGACTGCCGCTATATCAATGGTCACGCGCGTGTTGAAACTAATCGCAGGCACTCGCACCACGCGCTGATCGCCAATAATTTCTGGACCCTCACCTGGTGCAACTATCAAAACCTCGTGATTGTGCTCCCTAAGATAATTCGCAGCTCTCATCACCGTATTGGTGACGCCATTTGAGCGAGGCAAAAAGGACTCGGCAGCTATAAGGATCTTCATGGAGGTATCCAAGCGATGAGGCTTGACTTGAGGTTGAGAACAAGTGAAATGTCAGTTGAACTGAAGGAGAAGTATTGTCACCAGGATTTCATCTCAAGTTACCTGCACTTTGCCGCAATGCAGTGTAAGCCCCTCATCCTTCATCTATGCACGCAAAGCGAGATTTCGATGGCGGTAGCGCAGTCGCGAAGACCTCTTCGGCTTTCTTTGACCTGGACAACACACTGATTCGGGGCTCGTCTTTCTACTATTTCGTTAAGGGATTAGTCGCCCACGGCATCATCTCGCGTACGCAGATAGCCAAGTTCAGCATGGCGAACTATCAATACATACGCAGTCGTCAAGAACGACCTCATGCCATCACGGAAGTAACTCGCCGAGCTCTGCATTTCATTCAAGGTCTCAGTCAGAATTTCTTAAAGGGGCTAAGTCGTGAAATTGTGCGCGAATTTCTCCCAAAGCGACTTGTTCCAGTGATGCGCGAACGTGTCTTTGAACACCAACTGGTTGGGAACGACACTTGGTTGGTAACGGCAGCCCCACAAGAGCTCGCGGAAGATATCGCTCTTGAATTGGGCATGACCGGCGCGATTGGAACTCGAGCTCGGGTTCACAACGGTCATTACCGTGCTGAACTAGAAGGACCAACGATGCACGGCGCGGAGAAAGCTCGTGTGCTTCGTGCAATTGCTCTCCACCGTGGGTACAACCTCCAAGCCTCATTCGCTTATAGCGACTCTTTTAACGATTTGCCGATGCTCGTCACTGTAGGTAGACCGTTTCTTGTCAATCCTGATAAGGAACTTGCGCGATTAGGAATGAAAAATTCTTGGCCAATCATCGAGACTGCGAAAGACTTTCACGCTATCCCTTAAGAACAGCAGGGTGACGGTGATTAGAAGTATCTACTACTTCATCTAGACCTAAATATCTCGCTCACGCCAAGCTATAACCATCGATGGCAAAGAGGCATAGGCAAATAGCGTTGCAATAAGTAGATAACTTCCATCATTAGCTGTATCGCTAAAAAGGCTTATTTCTGGTCCGAAAAAGTAAAGCAGCAACAAAGTTATCAATAGGTAGCCAGAGATCAGATACGAGTACCTATATGAGGTATCCCTAACCCTCACTTGTCTTTCGTCTAGAAGTTCTGTAGGAGCATCTGCAATACCACGAACTGCAATTCGTAGGAGGCTGTATCCAATAAGAACGGCAAATAGAGTGAACAAAACAGCAACTGTCAGCCAGACAATCTCTGCACTTCCATCAAGACGCAATTCTTCTTTTAGGCCAGTGTAATAGGAGCCCAGGGCGGTAAAGATGATTCCTATAGCCATAAAGAGGACAAGTATCCGTCGATTGCGTTGCCGACGCAACCATGAAAACTTGGAGTTCTCGTCATTGAGCAGAGATTTGACTCCCTTTTCGGTAACGCCCTCTAACCAATAAATTTTGTTCTTCTTTGACAAGATTACTTTCCTTTCTTTAGTGGAGTTAGGGAAAAGAGCTCTGATACCTCTTGATTCAGTGACTTGGCTATACGTAAGGCCAGAACGAGGGAAGGGCTGTATTCCTCACGCTCTAGGTAACCAATAGTTTGGTAATGCACACCAGCCCTGTCAGCAAGATCTTGCCTTGATAGCCCCAAGGCGGCTCGGGCTTCTTCAATCCGGTTATATACCGGTTCTTCAGGGTTGCGACTCATAATCCATAGCATATATGCTACATAGCATTAATGCAACAAAAATAGTCGGGTGTTTTGAAGTCAACGATTAGATCTAAATCGCAGTTCAGTCTGAGGGAGCTAGGCCAAGGTACTTCAGTACGGCTGCAACTCTTCGGTGAGTGTCATCCCCGCCGTCAATCCCCAACTTATTCAAAATGTTGGAAATGTGCTTCTCAACGGACCCCTCAGTTATGTAGAGAGTTTTAGCGATTCCAGCATTGGTCTTACCCTGCGCCATAAGAGCCAGAATCTCTCGTTCCCGATTACTCAATTCTTCCAAGTCTTTGCTCAGCACCTGTGATTGCATTGCTTCGCGCACTTGTCTTTCACTTATTTTGCTTTTCGAGAAACGCTTTCTAAATTCAGCTTCTATGGTAGGCAGCGCTGTACCAGATAAGAGGCTTTCAACCAATTTGGCACTTGAGCGGGCGATTTTTGGTACTAACCAAATACTCAGAATTATTAACATTATCGAAATCAGGATTGCCGGCCAAGACTGGAGACTCCATGCCAACCTTGCAGAATCTCCCTGATTATCAAAACTGAATTGCACGATGCTTGACTTGAATTGAATACTTCCATTCACGATATCGGCACCATCGACTATTTCGAATGATCTATTAATGTTTATAAAGGCAACGAGGCCTACACTTATGAGTAAAGATAGAATTCCCGAAATTCCGATTAATGTAACTATAAATCCTAAGACTGACCAAAAAAAGGCTACAAAAATGTAAACGATAGCCATCCAACTACGTAGTGAGGTGACTCTCTCTTTCAGTCCATCCCATGAGAAAAATGGAGTAGAGAACCAATTTGGAACTATCTGAAAATCAGTCCGTAAGATCTTATTTACCCGATTAATCTCAAATATGGCGACCTTTTC
>RGOY01000077.1 GCA_010028225.1 Actinomycetota bacterium | reverse complement strand
AATGGGCGTGATCGGGGGCAGGATTTATCACATCATCACATCGCCTGAGAAATATTTCGGTGGTAGTGGAGATCCGATTTCCGCTCTCTACATCTGGGAGGGAGGCCTTGGGATTTGGGGTGCGATATCCCTCGGTTTTTTCGGCGCATGGATTGCATTTCGATATCTCAAACGCCGCCAAGCATTTGAACTTAACTTCGCAAATTTTGCAGATGCCTTGGCTCCAGGACTTCTCGTTGCCCAGGGGATTGGCAGATTCGGAAACTACTTCAATCAAGAATTGTTCGGTCGCCCGACTGATTTTCCTTGGGCTCTTGAGATAGATCCTCGCTATCGGCCACTGGGTTATAGCCAGTTCGAGACTTTCCATCCCACATTTCTCTACGAGAGCATCTGGGTCTTTCTTGTCGCTGTTCTCTTGATTCGCTTGACGCCAAGGTATCGAAATCGCCCTGGTGCAATCTTCGCTCTCTATGTCGCGCTCTATTGCCTCGGTCGTTTCTTTATCGAGTTGGTGCGAATAGATGAAGCCACTCTGATTGCGGGTCTTCGTATCAACACGCTCACCTCTATTCTTGTGGGTGTTGCTTCGATGGTGTACTTCCTGCGACGAAGTAGGGAGTAATCTAAGGAATATGCCCATAGAGAATGTCTATGAGAGAAATAAGGCGCATAAGACTCATCGTGCCGGATGGCTTCGAGCTGCAGTTCTTGGAGCAAACGATGGGCTGGTCTCGAATTCTTCTCTGATGGTAGGCATCGCTGCTGTTGGTGCCAATGATGTAGTGCTTACTGCAGGGCTTGCAGGAATCGCGGCTGGTGCAACGTCTATGGCAGTAGGCGAGTACGTATCAGTTCGCTCGCAGAACGATATCGAGAAAGCGGATCGAATTCTTGAGGCCAATCATCTTGCCGAGGATCCAGAAGGTGAACTTGAAGAGCTAACGAGGATCTACCAAGATCGAGGGCTTTCCCGAGAACTCGCAGAGCAGGTCGCAAAAGAATTGCATGCCAAAGATGCTCTCGGTGCACATCTTCGCGATGAACTCGGACAGACCCACTTGACGATGGCAAGACCACTTCAAGCTGCAATTGCTTCGGGTTTAAGTTTCACGGCGGGGGGAATCATTCCGATCATCGGAGCACTTGCTCCCACACTTGGAACGAAAGCCTGGTCGATTGTTGGGATAACACTCATCGGATTGGTGGTTACGGGAGTCCTCAGTGGAATCACGGCCGGGGCTTCGGTACCCCGAGCGGTTGCACGCGTACTTGCTGGCGGTTCCTTCGGAATGGGAATAACCGCTCTCGTGGGTCAGATCGCCCACATCTCTGGCATTTAGGGACGATTCGTTTTTCGTTGCAGTGCTTGCCTCGCATCTTTGCCAACGGCTGAGCGTTGATTTCTCCGACGAGTAGCCAGAAGAGAAAAACTCGGTTGGCCGTAATTGCGATGATGCGTAGACTTGGGGCGCTACAGGGCCACTGATGTCCCTCCTGAATCAAGACTTTCATCTAAAGGAACCGGCCCGTGGTCTATCCAGCGTCACTGCCCTCGGCTCAAGGTCTCTACGACCCTCGAAATGAGCATGATGCGTGTGGAGTTGCCATGGTTGCGACGCTTAATAAAAAGCCAAGCCATGAAATCGTAGCGAGCGCACTTACTGCACTACGAAATCTTGAACACCGAGGTGCATCGGGAGCAGAGGTAAATAGTGGTGATGGTGCGGGAATCCTCATTCAAATTCCTCATCAGTTCTTTCGAGAGGTAGTTGACTTCGAACTTCCTGCGCCTGGCAGCTATGCCACCGGGCTAGTTTTCACAAAGAGTGAAGGCCAATATCTCTCTCGCATGGAGGAGATTGCTCGTGAAGAGGGAGTGCAAATTCTCGGTTGGCGAGAGCTCCCCATCAATCCAGTCAGTCTTGGCGCAACTGCGCTCTCCACGATGCCAAACTTTCGTCAGATATTTATTGCCTCGAGAACGGGTTCTAAGGATCTGGATCTGGAGCGCGAGGCGTTCTGTTTTAGGAAGCGAATCGAGCATGAACTCGATCTCTATCTACCTTCACTCTCATCTCGAACTATCGTCTACAAGGGAATGCTGACCACAGGGCAGCTTGAAGAATTCTTTCCCGACTTATCGGATCCGCGCGTTGCTTCGGCACTTGCATTAGTTCACTCCCGATTTTCCACTAATACCTTTCCCTCGTGGCCGCTTGCCCATCCTTATAGATACATCGCACACAATGGCGAAATCAATACCATTAGAGGAAATCGAAATTGGATGTCAGCACGAGAATCTTTGCTGGCAAGTGATGTAATCCCGGGCGATATAAAGAGACTTTTCCCCATAGTCAATCCAGAGGGTTCTGACTCTGCTTCATTCGATGAAGTATTGGAGTTGCTCTATCTTGGCGGCAGGTCCTTGCCTCATGCAGTCTTGATGATGATTCCTGAGGCATGGGAGAACCATCAGACGATGCCGGCCAACCATAAGGATTTCTATCGATTTCACGCATCGTTGATGGAGCCATGGGACGGACCAGCATGCGTCACCTTCACAGATGGACGCCAAGTTGGTGCAGTACTCGATCGAAATGGACTTCGACCCTCAAGGTTTTGGATTACTGCAGATGGACTCGTCGTCTTGGCGAGTGAGGTTGGCGTTCTTGATATCGACCCTTCGAAAATTATTCGAAAAGGGAGATTGCAGCCCGGAAGAATGTTCTTGGTTGATGTTGAGGCTGGACGAATCATCGAAGATAGTGAGATAAAGGACTCGTTAGCATCTGCAGCGCCATATCAAGATTGGCTTGACGCAGGAATCGTGCGGCTGAGCGATTTACCTGCTCGCGAACATATTCTCTATCCGCATTCATCAGTAGTACGCAGACAACGGGCCTTTGGCTACACAGAAGAAGAACTTCGCATCTTGCTTACCCCCATGGCCAGAAATGGCGCAGAGCCGATTGGGTCAATGGGAACCGATACGCCAATCGCCGCACTGTCGGAGCGGCCACGAGTGCTCTTTGATTACTTCACACAACTATTTGCTCAAGTGACTAATCCTCCACTCGATGCGATTAGAGAAGAGTTGGTGACATCTTTGGGTGGATCTATCGGTCCAGAACACAATCTCCTTGACCCGGGACCCGCATCGTGTCGCCAGATCTCACTGGCCTTTCCAGTCATTGACAATGATGAGCTCGCCAAGATTATTCATGTTAATGCCGATGGCGATAACCCTGGCTTCGCAGCACATGTGGTCCGAGGACTCTTTCCGATAGCTGGTGGCGGGAAAGCCCTGGAAGAAAGAATCACGGAGATATGTGAAGAAGTTTCCAGAGCGATTACGGATGGAGCGCGCCTCATAGTTCTATCGGATCGCGATGGCGACGGAGAAAATGCGCCAATCCCGTCGCTACTTTTAACTGCTGCAGTTCATCATGTTGCTCTCTTGATTGGATTTGGTGCAGCAGCCGTCAATCCATACCTAGCGATGGAGAGCGTAGAAGACTTAGTTCTACAAGGCGTGATCACTGACTTGAGCCCAGAAAAAGCAGTGAGAAATCTGATCAAGGCACTTGGTAAAGGCGTGCTTAAAGTCATGTCGAAGATGGGTATCTCGACCATCGCTTCTTACACCGGCGCACAAGTATTCGAAGCGATCGGACTCTCTAAGGAACTCATAGATAAATACTTTGTTGGTTGTACATCCAAGTTGGGCGGAGTCGGTATCGATGTGATTGCCAAAGAGACAATCGCCAGACATCACGTCGCCTACCCTCCAGGGGGAGAGATACCCGGAACAAAGCGACTACCTATTGGCGGGGAGTACCAATGGCGACGCGATGGTGAGCCACATCTTTTCGATCCTGAAACTGTCTTTGCGCTGCAACATTCCACTCGCGCCCGTAGGTATGACATCTTCAAGAAGTACACAGCAAAGGTCGACGATCAGAGCAAACGTTTGATGACATTGCGTGGACTTTTCAGATTGAAGCAGGGGATCAGACCCGCCATTGCACTTGAAGAGGTCGAGCCAATTTCGGAGATTGTGAAGAGGTTTTCGACCGGAGCGATGAGTTACGGATCTATCTCGCAAGAGGCTCATGAGACATTGGCAATTGCAATGAATCGCTTAGGCGGAAAATCAAATACAGGCGAGGGTGGTGAGGATCCAGAGCGTTATCGCCCACTCGAAAATGGAGACTCAAAGCGCTCAGCAATCAAGCAAGTTGCAAGCGGTCGATTTGGTGTAACGAGTGAATATCTAGTCAATAGTGATGACCTACAGATCAAGATGGCACAAGGTGCAAAACCGGGTGAAGGTGGTCAGCTTCCAGGAAACAAGGTCTATCCCTGGATTGCCAAAGTACGACATTCAACTCCGGGCGTCGGTCTCATCTCTCCGCCACCCCACCATGACATTTATTCGATCGAGGACCTCGCCCAACTCATTCATGATCTCAAGAATGCCAATCACAATGCGCGAATTCATGTGAAGCTTGCGGCCGAAGTTGGTGTCGGAACAGTCGCCGCCGGCGTCAGTAAGGCGCATGCCGATGTTGTCTTGATATCTGGCCACGATGGTGGAACAGGTGCTTCGCCACTGACTTCACTCAAGCATGCTGGCGCACCATGGGAACTTGGTCTCGCTGAAACCCAACAAACCTTGATGCTTAATGGCCTGCGCGATCGAATCGTGGTGCAGACCGATGGTCAGATGAAGACAGGGCGAGATGTCGTTATTGCGGCACTTCTCGGTGCCGAGGAATTTGGGTTTGCTACTGCACCATTGGTTGTTTCGGGATGCATCATGATGCGAGTTTGTCATCTCGATACCTGCCCGGTTGGTGTTGCAACTCAGAACCCAGAGTTGAGAAAGAAGTTCACGGGTCAACCAGAATTTGTTGAGACATTCTTTGAATACATTGCCGAAGAGGTACGAGAAATCTTGGCATCGATGGGATTGAGATCCCTCGACGAAGCAATCGGAATGGTGGAGTATCTCGATACCGAGGCGGCTATAGATCACTGGAAAGCCTCGGGACTAGATCTCTCACCGATTCTCCACTTCTCCCTGCCTACTCCTGACGCCCCTCGGAAACAGAGAGTCAGTCAAGATCATGGGTTAGAGAACGCTCTTGACCATGAATTGATTCGATTGGCATCACCAAATATCGACTCTCGCGAACCTATACATATAGATATGGCGATCCGCAATGGGAACCGGACTGTTGGAACTATGTTGGGTTCTGAGATCACTCGTCGTAGCGCAATACCGCTTGATGAAAATACTATTGATATCTCTTTTCACGGCTCTGCCGGTCAATCTTTTGGTGCTTTCATCCCACAGGGACTCACTCTTCGCCTTTATGGAGATGCAAATGACTATGTAGCCAAGGGAATCTCGGGTGGAAGAGTTATCGTGCGCCCCGACGAGAGTGCAATTTTCGACTCCAGTTTGAATGTCATCGCGGGCAATGTCATCGGATACGGCGCGACATCGGGCGAGATTTTCATCCGCGGCGTTGTCGGAGAGCGCTTTTGCGTTCGAAATTCCGGTGCAACTGCAGTAGCTGAAGCTGTCGGCGACCATGGTTGCGAATACATGACTGGCGGTGTCGTCGTCGTCCTTGGCAAGACCGGGCGCAATTTTGCTGCAGGGATGTCAGGTGGCAGAGCTTTCATCCTCGATGCCGATCATTCGCTCATCAATAGCGAAATGGTCGACTTACTTCCCGTACCCAAAGATCAGTATTCATCGCTTCAATCGATTCTTTCTCGCTTCCAGGCTGAGACAGGTTCACCTCTGGCAGCTGAGATCTTGCGTGAGTGGGAGAGCGCGATAGGTCGATTCACTATGGTGATGCCGCGAGATTACGCAAGAGTTCTCTCTGCGATGGCACGAGCCGAACGAGAAGGCAAAGATGTCGAACGATTAGTCATGGAGGTTAGCAATGGCTGATCCAAAGGGCTTTCTCGTCACACCTCGTAAGAACCCAGAGAGACGACCCGTCGATGTTCGGATTATGGATTGGCGTGAGGTTTATCGTGACCAAGAGTTCCAAGATTTACAGAAAC
>RGOY01000076.1 GCA_010028225.1 Actinomycetota bacterium | reverse complement strand
CTCCAGGCAATGGGCGCAGATGCAGTTGTAATCCGCCATCACGCATCAGGTGCGCCGCAACGTCTTGCTGATGCAGGATGGATTGCAGGTCCAGTTATCAATGCTGGAGATGGCACGCACGAACATCCCACGCAAGCTCTCCTCGATGCTTTCACTATACGTCAACATCTCAAGAGAGATGAGGCAACGTTAGCGGGCCTTAAAATTGCGATTGTCGGCGACATACTTCACTCACGAGTTGCTCGAAGCAATATCTTTCTTCTATCGATGCTCGGCGCAGAGGTGACAGTGATTGCACCGCCCACATTGTTGCCCGTGGGAATCGATAGTTGGCCATGCTTCGTTTCGTACAATCTTGATGACTCTCTAGAACTCTTTGATGCGGTCATGGCGCTTCGCATTCAACGAGAACGAATGGAACAGGCATTTTTTCCGAGCGAGCGTGAATATTCACGTCATTATGGACTCAATGGAGACCGATTGGCTCGACTTAAAGATGGTGCAATACTGCTTCATCCCGGACCTATGAATCGCGGAGTCGAAATTGATGCCAAAAGCGCAGATAGCGGCCAATCCGTGATTGTCGATCAGGTGACCAACGGGGTCTTTATCAGAATGGCTGTGCTTTACCTTCTCCTCTCTGGGTCACCGGAAAACCTTGCGGAAGAGGCAAAGGGATGAGAGAAACTTTCAGATTTGTGAATGCACGTCTTGCGACGGGCGAGAAGACTTCAATCACCATTGAAAAGGGCGTAATTGCTTCCATCGGTGGGAATGTAGCGATTCCAGTCCAAGAGATTGACCTCAAAGGGATGTTAGTGACTCCAAGTTTCGTCGATCTACATACCCATCTCAGGGAACCGGGTAAAGAAGATGCAGAGACTGTTGCGAGTGGAACTCGAGCAGCAGTGCGCGGAGGATTTGGAGCAATTTTCGCGATGCCTAATACCAATCCTGTTGCTGATACAGCAGGGGTAGTGGAGCAAGTTCATTCACTCGGCGTCGAAGAAGGAAGATGCGATGTGATTCCAATCGGGGCTGTTACCCGGGGCCAAGAAGGAAAACAACTTGCCGAGATACTTGCTATGGCACATTCGCGAGCATCAGTTCGAGTCTTTAGCGATGATGGTCATTGTGTATCGGATTCACTTTTAATGAGACGTGCTTTGGAATATGTGAAGATTTTTGACGGGGTAATCGCGCAGCATGCTCAGGACCCCGAGCTAACCAAAGATGCGCAGATGAATGAAGGTGTCATCTCGTCACGTCTGGGATTGAAAGGTTGGCCCGCAGTGGCCGAAGAGGCAGTAATTGCGCGAGATGTACTTCTCGCAGATCATGTCGGATCGCGACTGCATATCTGTCACTTAAGCACCGCAGGAAGCGTTGAGATTGTGAGATGGGCTAAGGCGCGTGGCATTCAAGTTACAGCTGAAGTAACGCCGCATCACTTGCTACTCACCGACGAACTTGCCTCAACCTTCGATCCGGTCTACAAAGTCAATCCACCACTTCGAACCGAACGTGATGTCCATGCCCTACGCGATGGCGTGGCAGATGGCACGATCGACATCATCGCCACAGATCACGCGCCGCATCCTCTTGAGTCGAAAGAATGTGAATGGCCCGCAGCAGCATTCGGCATGATCGGCTTGGAGAGCGCATTTTCAATCGCGTATCACTCACTCGTCAAAAGTGGTTCTTTATCGCTTCAAGCGCTCGTCGCTGCTATGACGACTAAGCCTGCAGCAATAGGTGCGCTCTCTGATCGAATGAATGGTCTTACTGTTGGCGCGCCCGCCTCGCTTGCCGTTATTGATCTCGATAAAGAGTGGGTAATAGATCGAGCGAAGGTTGAATCAAAGAGTTCTAATACACCTTTTCACGGTTTCGAAGTGGTTGGATCAGTCGAATCTGTCCTTTATCAGGGTGCATGGGTTATGCGAGATGGAGTTATAACGGTATGAGCGAGGTCGCTTACCTTGTTCTCGACGATGGCCGGGTCTTCAAAGGTGAAGCCTGGGGCGCACGTGGTGAAACTTTTGGTGAGGCTGTCTTTGCAACCGGGATGACTGGTTACCAAGAGACTCTCACCGATCCCTCGTATCACAAGCAGGTAGTAGTGATGACCGCGCCTCACGTCGGCAATACCGGTGTCAATAACGAAGATCAAGAGTCCTCTCGATTTTGGGTTTCTGGATTTGCCGTTCGTGATCCTTCTCCAGTTGTCAGCAATTGGAGAGCAGATGGCTCACTTGAAGATGAGATGAAACGACAGGGGATTGTTGGGATTAGGTCCTTGGATACAAGAGCAATCACTCGCCATCTTCGCGACCGCGGAGCGATGCGTGCTGGCATCTTTTCTGGGGAGAGTAGAACTCGAGAAGAGATGGTGATTGCAGTCCGACAGTCGCCGAAGATGAGTGGTGCAATGCTTTCGGATGATGTCACAACCACGTCGAAGTATGTAGTCCCAGCGAAGGGGGAAAAGCTTTTCACGGTGGTGGCGTTGGATCTTGGCGTAAAGGCGGCAACGCCGAAGAACATGTCAGAGCGAGGAATAGAAGTTCACGTGCTGCCAAGTTCGTGGAGTAATGAAGATCTACTCAAAGAGATAGAGGCCATCTCACCCGACGGATTCTTTCTCTCGAATGGGCCTGGCGATCCAGAGACGATGAACGAGACTGTGGCACTGGTACGAGAGATTCTCAATCGAGAGATTCCCCTCTTTGGAATCTGTTTTGGTCATCAGATCCTTGGCCGTGCCTTGGGATTCGAGACGTACAAACTCAAATTCGGTCATCGAGGCATCAATCAGCCTGTACTCAACAAGAGATCTGGAAGAATTGAAATCACCGCGCATAACCATGGGTTCGCGCTAGAGGCGCCGCGTGATGGTCATTTCTCTACTGTGTATGGCCCAGGTGAAGTGACGCATATCTGCCTCAATGATGATGTCGTCGAGGGAATACGCTTGATTGAACGCCCTGCTTTCTCGGTTCAATATCATCCTGAGGCTGCTGCAGGCCCGCACGATGCCAACTACCTCTTCGATGACTTCGTGGAATTGATGAAGGGTGTGAAGCGTGGCTAGAGACCCGAAAATTAAATCGGTCCTCGTGATAGGCAGTGGTCCGATCGTGATTGGACAGGCCTGCGAATTCGATTATTCAGGTACTCAGGCGTGCAGAGTTCTCAGAGCCGAGGGAATCCGAGTAATCCTTATCAACAGTAATCCTGCGACAATCATGACTGATCCTGAATTTGCTGATGCAACGTATATAGAACCAATAACGACGGAGTTCATCGAGAAAATCATCATCAAGGAAAAGCCTGATGCAATTCTGGCAACTCTTGGTGGACAGACAGCCCTTAATGCGGCGATGGCACTTCACAAAGAAGGAGTGCTCTCAAAACATGGCGTGCGACTAATCGGCGCTGATGTCGAAGCGATTGCCCGCGGCGAGAACCGCGAGCTCTTCCGAGAGATCGTAAGAAAAGTCGGAGGAGAGTCTGCAAGATCAGTTATCTGTCACACGATGGAGCAATGTCATGAAGCTGCGAAGGAATTGAATTTCCCGGTTGTCGTGAGGCCTTCCTTCACCATGGGAGGGTTGGGAAGCGGAATTGCGCATGATGCAGCTGAGTTGGATTTGATTGCTGGAGCGGGCCTGCGTCATTCACCGACCAGTGAGGTCCTTCTAGAAGAGTCGATTATTGGTTGGAAAGAGTTTGAGCTTGAGGTTATGCGAGATAAGAACGATAACGTCGTTATTGTGTGCAGCATCGAGAATATCGATCCAATGGGAGTTCATACTGGGGACTCCATTACTGTTGCACCAGCGCTAACCTTGACTGACGTTGAACTTCAGCGACTTCGTGACCTATCGATATCCATCATTCGAGCAGTTGGCGTTGACACGGGTGGTTGCAATATTCAGTTCGCTGTCCATCCGGCGAATGGTCGAATTATCGTGATTGAGATGAACCCCCGAGTATCGCGCTCATCCGCGCTCGCTTCGAAGGCGACTGGGTTTCCGATAGCAAAGATAGCCACGAAACTTGCTATTGGTTATTCACTTGATGAGATTGCAAATGACATAACGCAGGCGACGCCTGCTTCATTCGAACCAACGTTGGATTACATCGTCGTCAAAGTCCCACGATTTGCCTTTGAAAAGTTTGCCGATGCTGATCCGCGACTGACGACGACGATGAAATCAGCTGGCGAAGCAATGGCATTCGGCAGAAATTTCACCGAAGCGCTTCAAAAGTCGATGAGGTCACTCGAGAAGAAGGGTTCGACATTCTTTTGGAGTGAAAGAGTCGAGAGTCGCGAAGAGTTGATGGAAATGATTAGTGAGCCGACCGAGCGACGATTGGTTGGGATCCAGCGAGCACTATTTGCTGGGATCGCCATGGAAGAGATAGAGAGAGTCACGCGTTTTGATCCATGGTTCTTGGCTCAGATAGCTCTCCTTAATCAACTGGCGAGAGAGTGTAAAGAGGCGATTGAGTTAGATAAAGAACTTCTTTTTAGCATGAAGCGACATGGATTCTCTGATCTACAAATCGCTCAGATACGTGGGTTGTCTGAAACGGAGATTCGAAGGTTGCGCCACCGACTTGATCTGCGCCCTGTCTACAAAACAGTTGATACTTGCGCTGCGGAATTTGAGGCACGCACGCCCTATCACTATTCAAGTTATGACGATGAGAGCGAGGTTGCGCCCCGCGAGAAACCTGCAGTGATCATTTTGGGATCAGGTCCAAATCGAATCGGACAAGGTATCGAATTCGACTACTCATGCGTCCATGCCTGTTTCACCTTGAGCGAGGTGGGCTTTGAGACAGTGATGGTGAATTGCAATCCGGAGACAGTCTCTACTGATTACGACACGTCAGATCGACTCTACTTCGAACCCCTGACGCTTGAGGATGTTCTCGAAGTAATTCATGCTGAGTCACTTGCGGGCCCGATTGAGGGCGTTATCGTGCAACTTGGTGGACAGACTCCGTTAGGCCTCGCTGCAGCTTTAGAAGCAGAGGGAGTGAAAATCATCGGAACCTCACCTGCTTCGATCGAACTTGCAGAAGAACGTGGTGCCTTCGGTGAACTTCTCGCAAGTAGCGGTCTTCTTGCACCAGAATTTGGAATGGCTACCAACGCTAGCGAAGCTATTGAGGTAGCTCACCGTGTTGGCTATCCAGTTTTAGTACGGCCCTCATTCGTTCTCGGTGGTCGAGGCATGGAAATTGTCTACGACGATGAGGCGCTGACTTCTTTTATCGCCAGGGCAACAGAGATAACACCGGACCGCCCGGTTCTCATCGACAAATTCTTAGACCTGGCAGTGGAAGTTGATGTCGATGCTCTTTTTGATGGTGAAAAACTCTTCATGGGCGGGATCATGGAACATATTGAAGAAGCCGGTGTTCATAGCGGTGATTCGGCATGCGTTATCCCACCACAATCCATCACGGCGCAGATGCAGCAGGAAATCGAGGCTGCCACAAAGAAAATCGCCGCAGCAGTTGGAGTGAAGGGCTTGATTAACATTCAGTTTGCCATCCACCGCCATCAAGGAGTTAATGACGCGAATTCGATTGAGAGACTTTACGTTTTGGAGGCTAATCCACGTGCTTCACGAACTGTTCCATTCGTCAGTAAAGCAACTGGTGTCCCTCTGGCAAAAGCCGCAGCGCGAATTGCCATCGGTATAAGTATCGACTCAATGATTGAGTCAGGTTTTCTTCCGACGGTGGGAGTGCCTCGTGGAATATCGGTGAAGGAAGCAGTCCTGCCATGGAACCGCTTCCGCCGACGTAGCGGAGAGGGGGTCGATACTGTTCTTGGCCCAGAGATGAAATCGACTGGCGAAGTCATGGGTATCGCTAGAGATTTTGGCTCGGCATTCGCTAAGAGTCAGATAAGCGCTTTTGGTGCGCTTCCAAAGACTGGTGCCCTCTTCCTCTCACTCGCCGATAAGGACAAGATTCCCGCTCGTGACTCGGCAAGAGCTCTTCACGGACTTGGTTTCACCATTTTTGCCACAACTGGCACTCATGCCTTCTTGCGAGAGATCGGCGTGCCATCTGTCTTGGTACGAAAGCATTTCCAGTCACATGATTCTTCTGGTGTTAATGGCGAGTCAATAAGTGCCCTTGATCTGATTCGA
>RGOY01000075.1 GCA_010028225.1 Actinomycetota bacterium | reverse complement strand
CTATCCTCTTTCAAGATTTGATGGATTAATTTGATAACTCATATTCGCGAAGATATCCAAGCTGCACTACGTCAGGATCCAGCTGCTAGAAATTGGCTGGAGGTGCTCCTTTCCTATCCAGGTGTGCATGCAGTTTGGGGTTATCGAATTGCGCACTTTTTATGGAAGATAAAACTTAAACTTTTTGCACGCATCTACTCAAATTGGATTAGAGCAGTTACTGGAATTGAGATTCATCCTGCTGCCAAAATTGGCCGAAGATTTTTTATCGACCATGGCATGGGAGTAGTGATAGGTGAGACAGCAGTAGTGGGAGATGATGTGATGATCTATCACGACGTGACGCTCGGTGCTCGTTCTCAGGATCGAGGCAAGCGTCACCCCACGATTGGTAGCAATGTGACGATTGGTGCAGGAGCGAGGGTTTTAGGGCCGGTAATGATTGGTGATGGAGTGCGCATCGGTGCAAATGCTGTCGTCACCAAAGACCTTGCTGCCAGAACTGATCACGAGTTAGCAGATACTTTTTCGATCTAGAAGAACTTCGATCTAGAACTTCGAAATATATAGAGTCAACCCGCTAGGGTGTCGGATGTGAGCACAGCCAAAGATCTCTCGCGACTTGGCTTCTCACAAGTTACTTCTGCTTTCGCGATGATGGGCTTTACGAGCACCTGTTGGGGTGCGATCGTTCCTTGGTTGGCGCTGGAGAATGAGATTCCCATATCGACCTCAGGAGTCCTTTATGGTGTTTATCTCTTTCACACTCTCGTCGGAACCATCACAGTCCAACTTCTTAGCAAGCGAATTGCACTTCATACCTTCGTCCGGATAGGAATCTTGCTCACACTGGTGGGCTTTGCCGGAATCTTCTTCACGGATGGCAATGTATTTATCTGGCTCTTTGCAGCACTCGGTGGATTTGGTTACGGCGGAACCGGAATCTCCTTCCTTCTTCTTATAACTCGCTGCGCCAACGCCTCTCACTATCGGATGAATGTTGTCAGTGCAGCTACCGGTGTCGGTGCGCTGATGGGACCTTTGATGATCTCTCTCCTTGGTTCAGAAAATATTCCTTGGATTGTCCTGACATCTGTAACTGGGGCTTTGGCTACCTCATGGATCTTTCCCGACGCAAAATGGCAATTCTCCCCGGCACCTAAGAAGGGCTCGACTACGACGAGCAAGTTGCCTCTTGTACTCGTGATTCTCGGAGTTATTTTCTATTCAGGTCTTGAGAATTCAATTGGGGCGTGGATACCCACAGTCGCTGTCAATAGTGGAATGACGCTGGAGCGCGGCACTCTCTTTAGTTCCATTTTCTATCTTCTCTTTACTGCCGGACGTTTCCTCGGAGTATGGCTCTCCACTCGGGTTAAGCCAGAGACCATCGTGTTGACCATGATTGCACTGACATCTATTCCGCTCATTGCAACATCACTGAGTGGAAACTTGAATCTTGCTCTCACTGCGCTGATCATCGCAGGGCTCTTTCTTGGCCCCATTTTTCCAAACACATCAAGTTGGGTCGCGAAGCGAACTCCAGATTTTCCTGGAGGAACAACGCTACTGATGCTGGCAGTGATGGGCGGTGGGTTCCTTTTCCCGCCTGCTCTCGGCTACTTCATCGAGGGAACTTTGACTAATGCTTTCGCAACGCTCCTATTGCCATTGCTCTTTATTTCAATTGCATTCTTCTTATTTGGCGGAAGGCTCTGGAGAGAGTCAAAATCTGGCGCGTCTGCGTAGCGCTAGTTAGCGCTAACTCGAATTAGCCTCGCACCTGACCGTTCCACTTCCATCCTTGGCGTCTTTCAAGTCCTGCAAGTTCAATCCTGCCTGCGTACCAGAGGAGCTGCTTGCCGGGGCTCTCTGCCTTAAAGGCATCATTTGTTTCAACGGTATCGATGAAGAGTCGATTGATGGCGAAAGCACTTGGTCCATCCAGCGGCGTGAAGTGATCGCCGAATCCCTTTGCAAGATCGAAAGTGTGAACACTCACTTCGACAACCCCCATCGCTGCAAATCCAGTGGGATCAGAGATGCCATAGGCATGCCAGGCTCGATCATCAGGTGAGGCCATTGCAACGACATGATGGAGAACTCGCGCCGCGGTTGGAATCATGGTGAGGTAGTCGCGAGCAGTGGCGACCTCTTTCTTCTCGAAGAGAACTGGTTGATAGGTATCCATGCGACTTCCCACCACTTGGAACGAATACTCCAAACAAGCTCGCATCGTGTGAATCGCGGTTTGGCTCTGACTCCAGATTAAATCTGGGGTCGTGATGTTCCAATCTGCCTCGATGTGAGGATTGAGGACGCGAGCAAGTTCATCGGCTGCCTCGACGACATGTCTGCCATCAGACTCGAGTTTGGGTGAGGATTGATGTGAATAGTTCTGAACCATGCGAGAAGAACCTTTCGCGATATCTGAAGGAATTTCTGGAGTAAGTCTGCTCGCTATAGTACTTGTATGCCAAATCTCTTCACACCGATCAGAATCAGAGATCTAGAGATTCCTAATCGAATATGGCTCTCTCCGATGTGTATGTACTCGGCAAAGGACGGCTTGCCCAATGACTGGCACTTCGCCCATCTTGCCCAGTTCGCAATTCGACGGATCGGTTTCTTGATGACGGAGGCAAGTGGTATCTCTCCAACGGGGCGCTCAACATTGCTTGACACAGGTATTTGGAACATGGAGCAAGTGAAGGCATGGAAGCGAATCACTGATTTCGCCCATAGCCAGGGTTCAAAGATTGGTATTCAACTCTGGCATGCTGGCCAGAAGGGATCGACTACAACGCCATGGCAGGGACAAGATTACGTAGCGCCCGAATCTGGAGGGTGGCAAGCGGTAGCGCCTTCTGCTCTAGCATTTGGAAAACTCCCGACACCTAAGCCCCTTGAAGTCGAAGAAATCCAGAGCATCATCAATGACTATCGTCGTTCAGCTGAGCTTGCCCTGGAAGCCGGGTTTGATGTGGTCGAGATTCATGGCGCTCACGGTTATCTCATCCACTCGTTTCTTTCGCCGCTAACAAACAAGCGAGAAGATCACTATGGCGGCAGTTATGAAAATCGCACTCGCTTTGTCAAAGAAGTAGTGACAGCTATTCGCCAAGTCTGGCCTGCAACCCATCCGCTCTTTATTCGCCTCTCCACCGATGACTGGGTTGAGCAGGGTTGGCGCGTTGGTGATAGCGCTCGCCTCGCTTCAGAACTTATGGCCCTCGGAGTTGATCTGATGGACTGTTCCTCAGGCGGAGTTCAGACAGGTGTCACATATCCCGTTGGACCTGGGTATCAAGTTCCCTTCGCACGAGAAATTCGTGCAACGAGTCAGATCTTGACTGTTGCAGTGGGCATGATCACCGAAGCGCAGGAAGCAAACCGAATTATTGAAAGTGGCGATGCAGATGCCGTCATGCTTGGTCGGGAATTGCTGCGCAATCCAAACTGGGCTCTCAACGCACTCTCAACATTGCAGGAGCAAGTCGGGTCGGATGTTGTAACGAAATGGCCCAATCAATATCTCAATGGTCGGCCAAAGTTGAAGTTGGGTTGGTAGGGATTAGTTGTTCGCAATCCGCATCATTGTGCTCTCGAAGATTGCTTCACTAGCTGCGAAGCGAAGGCTAAGGTGTCCTTCGTACATCAACCAAGGAGTGTGGGTCGCCAGTGAGCATCGAGAATGAAATTCTGGAACTAGGAAAAGAATTCTGGGCTTGGCGTAGGCGACAACAACCAAGGTCGCATGACGATATCCCTCGCATCGAACGCGAGCGACTCTGGACACCTAAATGGTCTGCATCAGATGTCGAGCGTTATCGAAGTGAGATAGCGATCTTTAATAAGCGTTGGCACTCACTCGATGCAGGCAGTGCACAATCACCGCGCACTTCGATTGAGGATTATGTCGATTACCGACTCCTGGGAAGTGCAATCAGTCGAGTCATATGGGAACTTGATCACATCAAAGTCTGGCAAGAGCAGCCACGCTTTTATATAGACCAGAGCATTGGTGTTCTCTTCGATCATCTTCTGCCACTGGAGGTCACTCAAGAAGCGCTCAGCGAAGTTGCTGAAATTCTCAAAGAGACGCCAAGGATTCTCTCCGAAGGCAAAGCCAATCTCCAAGGACATGCCATCAAAGAGTATGCCGAAGTAGCTATTGAATTGCTTCATGCGATTGATTCACAGCTTCGTGAAGTTATCAAACATCTCCTTCCTCAAGCAGCGGCAGATGTAGCTCAACAGTTGCAGTCCAGGAGTGAAACGGCTATTGCCGCTTTTCTTGATTACCGGTCTTGGCTCGAATCCGAGAAGGCTAAGTTTGCGCCGATTCGATCCATTGGGCGCGAGCAATACCAATGGTTCTTCGATCACATCGCCCTCGTTCCCTATACACCCGAAGCGATGCGAGAGATTGGCCAGATTGAGTGGGACCGTGCTGTAACGCTTGAAGCACTCGCAAAGAACAAGTATCGAAATTTCCCGAATGCTCCTCTTCCTGCAACCTCTGAGGAGCAAGTAAGAAATGAGCGCGTCGCTGAGCAGGGCGTTCGAGATTTCTACGAGAGCGAGGGGATTCTTACTCAACCTGATTCGCTCAAGCACTATCTCAATGCACCCATTCCTCCTTACTTGCTACCCATTCGTTGGCTGGGTGTTACTGATGACCTGACTGGACCTTCGCGGGTAGATGAGGATGGGTACTCCTATGTACCAACACCAGGACCCGAGCTTCCTTACTTCTATGCTGCCAATGCTCGCGATACCCGCGCCGGAATCGTCCATGAAGGTGCGCACTATCAACAGCTTGCTATCTCGTGGCGTCATTCTCGAATACTTCGCCGTCATTATTACGACTCTGGCAGTAATGAGGGCATCGCTTTCTATAACGAAGAGTTGATGCTCGCCGCAGGGCTCTTTGATGATGCGCCACACTCGCAGACTTTGATGTACAACTTCATGAAACTCCGAGCAATGCGAGTGATCGTTGATGTGAACCTTGCGATAGGTGAAATTGATATCCCTACTGCGACTGCCTACCTGGAGAAAAAGGTGCCGATGGATCATGGCACCGCCTATGACGAGGCTGTCTTCTTTGCATCAAGCCCTGGACAAGCGCTGACCTATCAGATTGGAAAGACTCAGATCCTCAAATTCTTCTCGGATGCTCAAGCGAAATTCCGAAGCGACTTCTCGATCCGAGGCTTCCATGACTACCTATGGCTCAATGGAAACATTCCGATTTCATTGCTGCGTTTGGAATATCTCGGCGACACCTCAGATCTCGACATCATCGATACTCGGAAAAAATAGAAGCCACGAAAAGCTAGCAAGGGGGAGAAGATGGACAAGGATCAGCAGTACATATGGAATGGCGTTTTAACGATGTATGAAGGTTTCATCGAGAAGAATCGGCCAAAGATCGATCAGTTCATCCATGAAGATTGCACAGTCTGGGACTCATCAGAGCGAGATCTCGCTTTTGGTCTCGCTGGCCTTAATGAAGTTCGGGCTCGTCGCCCTCAAGATGGAAGCGGTCCGAAGGTTGAACGGATCGATGCGACTGATCCAGTGATCACAATCTATGGAGATATGGCAGTCAATCGCCACTATCTCAAAGTCATCTACAGCGATGCGCCATCACGTGAAGTGAGAAATACGGGAGTCTGGAAACGCTTTCCGCAAGGTTGGCAGTTGGTTCATAATCACGAGGATGAGTTGCCGCTAAAAGACTAGTGGACTTTTTAAAAGTTTAACGAGGCTCAAGAACTAAAGATCTAATGAACGGACCTAGGGAGAGAAGAGATGATGTTTGACTACAAAGCACGACGAACGAAACTCTATGCCTTGATGCAGGAGCGAGGTATTGACCTCGTTTTTCTCCCTAAACACTCTGCAGATCTTGATTACCTCACTGGAACCGAACGACGTGTCGTGACTTTTGGAAATGTGGCCTATACCCATCACTGGGTTGCGGGAGCTTTCCTACATCCCAAGAGCGATCCACATTTTGTTTTGCCACGGATGATTGTGGAATTTGATTCACCTAACGGCGTTGATACCAATACGACTACTGTTTCTGAGAGCGATGATGCCTTTGCCAAATTCTCGAAGGTCGCTAAGAGTTTTGGTGAGGTGAAGCGAATCGCTGTGTCGGCGAGGACCTGGAGCGAGACCGTCATCAACTTAATGAA
>RGOY01000074.1 GCA_010028225.1 Actinomycetota bacterium | reverse complement strand
TGCCAAACTTTGTTCCGTCAGCTTTTACAAGGAGTGGAATGGTTAAGGCATGGGCACTTTTTCCTTCGACGCGTCTAATCAGATCCACCCCAGCGACGATATTTCCCCATTGATCACTCCCGCCCATTTGCAGAAGGCAACCCTCTCTTCGGAAAAGTTCGAGGAAGTCAAAAGCTTGAAGCACTTGGTAGGAAAATTCTGTGTATGAGATGCCACCTGACTCAAGCCTTGAAGAAACAGAATCCTTCGACAGCATCTGATTAACGCTGAAATGTTTGCCAATGTCGCGCAGAAAGTTCAAGGCCGAAAGTGGCGCGGTCCAATCGAGATTATTGGCCAGGACTGCCTTGTTCGTGCCGTTCTCAAAGTCCAAGAAACCAGAGAGCTGTGCACGGATACGTTCCACCCACGTTGCAACTACCGCTTCCTCATTTAATGTGCGTTCAGAGTTTCGCCCAGAAGGGTCTCCGACAAGTCCGGTTGCGCCACCGACGAGAGGAATAGGTCGGTGCCCAGCAAGTTGCAATCTCCTCATGACTACCATGATGGCGAGATTGCCGATGTGAAGGCTTGGAGCTGTTGGATCAAAACCAACATAGAACGAGAGTCCGCCCCGATTTAGCTCTTCTCGAAGTGCAGCCTCATCGGTTGTCTGGGCGATAGATCCTCGCCAGATTAACTCATCCCAGAGATTCATAATCCCAGAACTTTACTCAATCGGTCGAGAGATGAGCGCGATTGCGAAAGTAGCGATTCAATTTCCGTTAAAAGAACTCTGTTAGCAGCCTTCACGCTCGAGGGTGAAGTACCAAGCGACGAGCTTCGTGACGCAACCGCACCCCGTGCATCCAACCGTGGAATGAGATCAGCAGTAAGACGTGAATCTAAGGCCAAGAGATCATCCTCATTCAAATGAGAAAGTTCTAGTCCATTCTTCTCACAGTGTCTTACAACCTTTCCAGCGATCTCATGTCCTTGCGAAAACGGAACCCCTTTCGTGGCCAGAAAGTCTGCAATTTCTGTGGCAAGAGCAAATCCTTGATCAGATCCCGCCTCCATTCGCTCCCTAACAAAAGAAGCAGTTGCGATCATCCCTTCAATCGCTGGCAGGAGAAGGGCGAGCGTGTCAATCGAATCGAAGATCGGCTCTTTGTCCTCCTGTAAATCCCGGTTATAAGAGAAAGGCAAGCCTTTGAGAACCGTGAGCAGGGTGGTGAGATTTCCAATAGTTCTACCAGCCTTGCCTCGGGCTAACTCTGCAACATCTGGATTCTTCTTCTGAGGCATGATCGAGGATCCCGTTGAATACTCATCAGCGAGCGATACCCACCCAAATTCCTGACTCGTAAAAAGCGTGAACTCCTCCCCTATCTTTGAAAGATGAATCGATATCAACGAGAGAATAAAGAGTGCTTCAGCCACGAAGTCCCTGTCGCTAACCGCGTCGATTGAATTGCCAACGACACCAGAAAACCCAAGAACCCTGGCTGCTTCTTCTGGCTTCGAAATGAGGGAAGAACCTGCGAGTGCGCCAGAGCCAAGAGGAGATAGATCAGTTCTCTTGCGCCAATCAGAAATTCGACTGAGATCTCGTTCAAGAGCGAAGGCATGTTTTGCCAATTCCTGACCAAAAGAAACGGGTTGAGCATGCTGGAGATGAGTAAATCCTGGAGTTATTACATCCGAGCACTCATCGGCACGGGAGAGGATGGTTTTTGCCAGAGACCCCACCTTCATCGCTATTTCACCCATTTCAATAAGGAGGAAAAGTTTGAGGTCAGTCACGATCTGATCGTTTCTACTTCTACCAGCTCTTAGCGCCCCTCCAACTTCACCAACCTTTTCCTTCAACATTCGTTCAAGGGCGCTATGTACATCTTCATCCGTTTGATCGGGCTCCATTTTGCCGGCGGCGATCTCTCGGGAGATTTCTCGTAAAGCATCGCCAATTACTTCTGCATCGCCAGGTGAAACGATTTTTTCCTGCACTAAAGATTGGAGATGAGCGAGTGAGGAGGCGATGTCATAGCTGGCAAGACGCCAATCGAAATGAATACTTCTTGAGAGCGCAAAAAGGGCGTCGGCGGGAGTGCGCTTACGAGTGCTCATACTTGCATCCACCAACTCGCGAATTGCCTCTGACACGCGCTTGGCCGATGAGGCCTTCTCGAGGGCGATGAAGATCGTGTCATCACCAGCAATCGTGCCCATGATGTCGGAGATCTTCGCAGAGTCGATTCTCGAAGCAACAAGTTGCGCCGCACCAGGCGCGGTCTTCACTACAAGGATCTGACCATTGAATTTAATCTCCAAGGCCCGCTCCCCCAAAGTGGCAGGTGCCCTCGACGGCAATTGATAAACAATTCTGCCATCTGAGTCTTTGCCTCGGACTGCGCCAAGCTCTTCAAGATCACGGCTAGCCGTGGCTTGAGTGACCTTAATCCCATGGCTCTTCAAAATTCTAACGACGTCCGACTGCGAGTGAATTAACGAATCAGAGAGGGCAGCGATAACCAATCGCTGTCTGTGCAATCGCTCCCTAGTCATAAGAGTGACAATCGTCGGTTCATAACCTTGGAAAAGGTTTTCACAAAGATAGTTACTTCTCGTCTTCCCACTATCAAGGGAGGAGCTATTCTGATGACGCCTTCTGATGTTGCATTTGCTAGAACGCCCTCGACTGCAAGATCAGAGACCAACTCTTTTGCTATGGAATTATCAAGCACTATCCCGAGCAAGAGACCTCGACCTCTTACCTCTCTCACTCCTGGGAGTTTTTCAATCGCTGTTGTGATCATTGAACCCATCTCCAACGCATGCTCCATTAATTTCTTCCGCTTAATTGTGTTTAAAACTTGATTTGCTGCTGCAGCAGCTACTGGATTTCCTCCGAAAGTGCTGCCGTGCTCCCCCGGTGAAAAGTGTGGTGACTTACCCCGGATAATCGTCGCCGCTAAAGGAAGCCCTCCACCAATCCCCTTAGCGATCGTCACTAAATCTGGAGATAGTTCTTCATCCCAACCAAACCACGAGCCACAACGTCCAATGCCCGTTTGAACTGCATCTATTGCAAAGAGAGTGCCTGTCTGCAAACACCTATCTTGAATCCCTTTGAGATAGCCCGGTGGAGGAACGGTAACTCCATTCTCGCCTTGAATCGGCTCAACCATAACCATGGCGGTTCTCTTCGTGATAGCGGCTGTAATCGCTTTCAAATCTCCATAAGGAACCAACTTCACATTCTTCAGCAAGGGTCTAAAAGGTTTCTGCTTCTTCTCCTGCCCGGTAAGAGAGAGCGCTCCCATGGTTCTTCCATGAAAGGAACCATAAGTTGCCACTAGGCGCGTGCGTCCAGTTAACCTTGAAATCTTGATTGCTGCTTCATTCGCCTCTGCGCCCGAATTACTAAAAAAGATTCGAGCTTCATTATCTCCAATCAACTTTTGGAGCTCTCTGGCGAGCTTGAGAGATTCGGGGCCGACGATCTACCATCGATGATTTGTGCCGATTTGGCACCGAGGTTCAACGCTTGGATGACTGCTTCAACCTTGGGAATCATCCCCTCATGAAGCGAGGGAAGTAGTTGAGCAAGCTCTTGCGGTGAAGATTGAGCAATCAACGATTCTTCATCGGGGAAATGGCGATAAATACCTTTGACATCGGTCATAAAGATGATCTTCTCAGCGGAGATTGCTCCGGCTAGTGCACCGGCAGCAAGGTCAGCGTTCACATTGATTCCGAGGCCATTGGGAAGAGAGCTGCACGAGGAAACAACAGGCAAAAATCCTTGACTGGTAATTAATTCAAGAATTTCGGTCTTCACCGCTCGAACTTCGCCCACCTGCCCCAAATCCTGTCCCGAGGGTGACTTTTTGAGATCCACTTCAAAAAGTCCTCCATCGCTGCCCGTGAGAGAGAGCGCACGAACTCCCCTAGCGCGAAGTTCGCGAACCAAATATTGGCCGATACTGGCTAAAACCATTTCAACTATCTGCATTGTCTTACCATCGGTGAAGCGATAACCCTCAACAAAGTTTCTGGGAACCCCGTGCAACGAGAGCTCTGCATCAATCTGTGGACCTCCACCGTGAATGATGACCACTCGACCGCCACCTTTGTGGTAATCCGCGATGAGATCCAACCAACGGTTCTCCGAAGCCTGGGCCAGGGCGTTGCCGCCGAACTTGACGACAATCATGTCGAGTACGCCGAATTCTCGTGTACATATTGCACAGAAAGATCGTTGGTGTGGACGGTGGCGTTCTTCATCCCAATCCCCAAATTAATCTCAATCAAGACATTTTTTCCCGTCATATCGACTTGCTCGCGTGGGAGAAATGGGGCGCTGTCGCGGCATACCTCAACACCATTGATTGAGACCGAGATTCGGGCGGGATCGAAGACTGCGTGGGTAGTTCCGATAGCAGCAAGGATTCGGCCCCAGTTGGGATCCTCTCCGGTGATAGCACATTTGAGTAAGTTGTTGCGGGCCACTGCTCTCCCAATGGCAACCGCATCGGCCTCGCTGGCAGCACCGATGGTGCTGATTGCTACGACTTTGGTGTGACCTTCTGCATCCTCGATCAACTTCAAACTGAGTTCTGCACAAACCTCCTGAAGTAATTCATCAAAAAGATCTTTGCTAGGCATCACTCCAGATGAACCGGAAGCAAGTAGTGCGACGGTGTCGTTAGTCGAAGTGCAGCCATCTGAGTCAATTCTTTCAAAAGTTCTCGTCGAAATTTCACCCAAAGATTCGGTTTCAATAATGGCGTCAGTCATAATCACAACCAACATCGTGGCAAGCGATGGGGCGAGCATTCCCGCTCCCTTGGCGATTCCCACGATCCGCCATCCTTCGCCACTTCGTTCAACGATTTTCGGAACGCTATCTGTCGTCATAATCGCGCGAGCAATAGCCTCAACATCACCATCTGAAAGACCGCCTACAGCTTGTTCGATTCCTTTCACGATCTTCGCTTCAGGTAATGGAACTCCGATCATTCCAGTCGAACAGATCATGACATCAGAGGCAGAGGCGTTGATCGAATGCGCCACCTGTTCCGCGCTTCGGTGCGTGAGAGCAAAGCCTTCTGGTCCAGTGCAAGCATTAGCGCCGCCACTGTTGAGCAATATCGCATCTATTCGATGATCAGATACAGCACTTCTTGACCAGGTGACCGGAGCGGCTTCGACTCTATTCTTCGTGAATACGGCCGATGCATAACGGATAGGACCTTCATTGACAATCAAAGCCAAATCAAGCGCGCCACTTGACTTGAGACCTGCCGCTACAGCGCTAGCTCTAAATCCTTGGGGCAAAGTTGTCATCGAACCCCTAGACCTAACAGACCGTTACTCTCTTTCAACCCCGTCATCAAGTTAGCGTTCTGCAGAGCCTGTCCTGCAGCGCCTTTGCCGAGATTGTCGATCGCCACTGAAACGATCGCACGCTGAGTATGAGCATCGAGTGCTACTCGGATCTGCGCGCGATTGGTACCGAGAACCGCGGATGTGGAAGGCATCGAGTTTTCCAGGATTTCAATGAAAGTTTCGCCGCTGAAATATCTCTTCATGGAATCAACCAAGGCTTTCTCACTGCCGGCAAGAGACTTGGCAGTGACAGTGGCCAATATTCCGCGAGGCATAGGGGCAAGGATCGGAGTGAACGAACACTTTACTTCTCTTGAAGCAACCTCAGATAACGTTTCTTCTATCTCAGGGATATGTTGATGCACCCCACCGAACTTGTAAGAGGACATATTTCCAGATACCTCGCTCGCAAGAAGATTCACCTTTGCGCTCCTGCCGGCACCAGTTGTGCCGCTCGCCGCGACCACCGTGACATCAGAGCTCTCGATCAGACCATCTGCAATAAGTGGAGCTATCCCGAGAGAGATGGCAGTGGCATAACAACCTGGATTTGCAACCCGTTTGGAAGATTGAACTTTCGCTCGAGTCCCGTGTATCTCAGGCAATCCATATACCCAGCTTCCAGCATGATCGCCTCCATAATATTTCCTCCAGGCATCTGGGCTCTTAAGTCGAAAATCAGCACCAAGATCCACGACAAAGGAATCTGTGGAAACTGAAGATACCCACTGTGCGGATTGACCATGTGGCAGCGCGAAGAAAAGAAGCTCGCACTCATTCATTCGTTCGATACTTATTGGTTCAAAAACCTGTGAAGCAATTGGCGCAAGACTGTCTCTTATACACATCTGACGCTGCCGACGATA
>RGOY01000073.1 GCA_010028225.1 Actinomycetota bacterium | reverse complement strand
AAAGGGGAATCTTGTGCCAGGTGTAAATATCTCGCGCGCCGAGGCGCAGGAACGTTCAAAGCATCTTTCAGTAGATGGCTATCTCGTGACGCTTGATGTGACCCACGGTAGTGAAAAATTTATTGCCCGTAGCGAGGTCACTTTCTCCTGTAATCAAAAGGGATATTCAACTTTTATCGATGCCGTTGGTCAGAAGTTGATTGCAGCAAGCCTCAACGGGAAGACGATTGATGCATCGAAGTGGGATGGAGAGTCGCTCTTCCTTGATGACCTCGATACAACCAATCACTTAGTAGTTGAGATCGAGGGTGAGTACTCCAAAAACGGTGAAGGACTTCAATACTCACTCGATCCAGCAGACGGAGAGGCCTATCTTTACTCTCAAGGTGAGACCGCCTATATCCGCAGAATGTATCCATGCTTCGACCAGCCAGATCTAAAAGCGACATTCACTCTCACCGCAATCGCACCGAAACATTGGGAAGTAATCTCAAATAGTCCGGTCACGTCAAAGATAGTTGAGGGTGAAAAGGCGACCTGGAGTTTTGCTACCACTCCTCGAATCCCGACATACATCTGCGCCTTGATTGCAGGGCCTTACTCGCATGTACATGATGTTTATCAAGGCCAGAAGCGAGTTGACCTTGGTATCTATTGCCGTAAATCCCTTGCATCTCACTTAGATCCGGACGAGATATTCACAGTCACAAAACAAGGCTTTGATTATTTTGAGAAGGTCTTTGGTCTTGCCTACCCATTTGAAAAATATGACCAGATTGCCGTGATGGACTTTAACTGGGGCGCGATGGAGAACTCTGGGGCAGTCACCTTTCGAGAAGACCTTCTCGTCTTTCGAAGCAAGGTGACGGAGCGCATGTATGCCGGTCGTGCATCAACGATCCTTCATGAGATGGCGCATATGTGGTTTGGCGATATGGTGACGATGTCGTGGTGGGATGACCTCTGGCTCAACGAGTCCTTCGCAGAATTCGCCTCATATCTAGCGCTCGTTGAAGGAACCCGCTTCACCAATGGATGGTCTGGTTTTAACTCTGAGCGAAAGAACTGGGCTTATCGCCAAGACCAACTCACCTCTACTCATCCGATTGTCGCCGATATGGTCGATATCGAAGCCGTCAATGCGAATTTCGATGGCATCACCTATGCAAAAGGCGCATCAGTCCTACAACAACTAGTCGCTCATGTCGGAAGAGATAACTTCATCAAAGGACTTCGCAGTTACTTTGAAAAGCATGCCTGGGCAAACACCACTCTCAAAGATCTACTCGTCGAACTCGAGGCAACTTCGGGGAGAGATCTCGACCCTTGGGTCTCGACATGGTTGCAGAGTGCTGGAGTCAACACACTCCGCCCAGTGATTGAAGAGATGAACGGAAGTTACACCTCAATAAAGATTGCACAAGAGGCACCTCTAATTCCTGAAGGATCAAAGGAACTCAGACCTCATCGAATCGCCGTCGGGCTCTACGACATCAAAGAGGTAGCTGGCAAAAAAGTCTTGTCACGAAGAAAGTCAGAAGAGTTTGATCTCGCTGGAGCGCTCACCGAAGTGAAGGGGCTCTCTGGAGAAAAAATAGCTGATCTCCTTCTCATTAATGATCGAGACCTTAGCTACGCCAAGATCCGCTTCGATGATCGCTCCATCGCGACTTTGAAGAGAGATCTTGGGAAGATCGATGATTCGCTTGCCCGTGCGCTCTGCTGGAGCGCTACATGGGACATGCTCCGTGACGCCGAGATCTCCGCTAGTGATTTCGTTGAGATCGCAATCGCAGGGCTTCCTGGTGAAGACGACATCACCATCGTCACCAATGTTGCTCTTCGTGAAAAGGTCGCGGGAGCTTTCTATGCGATGCTCGACTCAGCAAAGCCCGGAAGTGACCACCAGCTCCAGTTTGCACGAGGTGCCGCTACTTTTGCATTTACCCCAGCACAGCGTGCTCGCATCAGCGAGATGCTTGCCGGTGGAGTCGGTGGACTCGCTGTCGATGCTGACCTTCGTTGGCACTTCCTCACAAATCTTGTTGAGAAAGGTATTGCAACTCGAGCAGATGTAGATGCAGAACTCACAAGAGATAACACTGTTACTGGAGAGAATGCCCATCAACTCTGCCTTGCGGCTTTCCCCAATAAGGAGGCCAAAGCCGAAGCATGGGATCTCGCTATTGATGGTGACCTAACAAACTCCAAGCGCGTTGCAACTCTGACTGGTTTCGCACGCCCCCTTCATAGAGAGCTTCTCGAAGGCTATGTGGACAAGTACTTCTCGATCTTGCTTGATGTGTGGGGTCGAAAGTCGTATGAAGTCTCGAGCAAGATTGTCTCTGTCTTCTTTCCTGCCTACATAGTCGAAGAGTCAACTCTCACGAAGACAAATGGATGGCTGAGCGGTGAAGGAAAAGATGCACCGACAATTCTTAGAAGGCTTGTGATTGAAGGACGTGATGCCTTAGAGCGAGCACTCAGGGTGAAGTCAGTCGACCGTTAGAGCAAATCGCCGGACTACTCGATCGAGGTAAGAATGTCTCGCTTGCCTTGACTCTTGTTGCCTTTTCGCGATTTCGCTTCTGGCGATGCATAGCGGTTATGTGATGCCGAGACGAATATCCAGACTAAGCCCGAAATAAGTAATGGGGCGACGAGAAACCAAAGTAGACCATCAAGAAGTGCAAGCGGCTCTCCCGGCATGGATCCATCTTCTTGTCGAATACCTGAGGCGCTGGAAATCAGTGGCAGAGCAAGCGCAGAAAAGAGTGAACTCATGGGCGAGATTCTAGTTAAGCCGAAGCGCTAGCGACGCCGTAAGGTTCAAGATAAGGAATCCAACTGCGCTCAGCACGTGATGTACCCAATATCCGCCAAGCGACTCCGACCGGCTCTCGAGGAAGTGTTCGAAGTTTCCAACCTAATTCCTTCAAAGTCTTATCTGCCTTGACGTGATTGCATTTCTGGCAACAGGAGACAACGTTCTCCCAATGATGAACTCCGCCGCGAGACCTTGGTACAACATGATCAACCGATGTTGCAGTCGCTTGGCAATAGACGCATCGTCCGCCATCGCGAGCAAAGATCGCACGTCGCGAAAGAGGAATGGTGTGGCGATAAGGAATGCGTACAAACTTATGAAGTCTGATCACTGCAGGTAGTGCAACTTCACCGCGTTCGTAACGAAGGATCCGACCAGAATCCTCTACCGCTGTTGCACGATTGTTGAGAACTAAAATGAGCGCGCGTCTATCAGAGACGACACCTAGTGGCTCGTAGGTGGCGTTCAGTACGAGCGTTCGACTACTCCCTGACACGTCTTGGGCTCCTTGTGACTCAGCGCGTGGCTCGCGCTGGTGGGCATATATTGCCGTAACGACCTCACAAAATCGGGATATTTTGGGAAAGTTCCAATAAAGTCCCATCCCATAGAGGCGGGGGAAGCAATGGATTCCTTGGATTTGAACGGTCGAGAACTCTTGGACTGGTTCCTCGGTGCGCCACTTCGCATCCTGATCATCATCTTCTTGGCCCTCACCCTTCGCCAAATCGCCACCCGCGCAATAACCCGGGCGATGAATCGGGTGGCTAGCGCAGACTTTGTTCCTGGGAAGAACCGCTCCCTCAACCGTCAAAAAGAGCGCGCCCAGACCGCAGGGACCGTTCTTCGAAGCATCGCTAACGCCGTAATCGCACTCGTCGCTATCTCCACAGTATTGAGCGAGCTTGGAATGGATCTTGGTCCATTGATCGCATCGGCTGGAGTCCTCGGCGTCGCAGTCGGACTTGGGTCACAGAATTTGATCCGCGATTTCATGGCAGGACTCTTCATGCTCCTTGAAGACCAATACGGGGTCGGCGATGAAGTAGAGATTTTAGAAGTACGAGGAATTGTCGAATCAGTAGGTTTACGCATCACATCTGTACGCGCCAAAGATGGGACTCTTTGGTATCTGCGCAATGGTGAGATTTTGAAATTAGGTAATCGTTCAAAAGGAAAATGAGACTTTTTTTCTAAATTCTTTGTAGCTACTTACTTTGGTAGTGGATTCCTAGTCACTCTGGGGTGTTGACCAGACTTTGCGCTGCCATCTCCAAATAGTTCCAGAGTTCTGCTCGATCTGATTCTTCAATCTTGAGTTCATCGACCGCAGACTTCATACATGCGAGCCAAGCATCACGAGCCTTGCTATCTATAAGAAATTGAGCATGTCGCATGCGAAGGCGCGGATGTCCGCGCATCTCACTATAAGTATGTGGTCCACCCCAATATTGGATTAAGAAGAGCATCAATCTCTCTGCAGCCGCTTGAAAGTCATCATCGGGATACATCGGGCGGAGAATCGGATTAACCGAGACCAACGCGTAGAAATGAGAGACGAGTTGCTCGAAAGTTGCTTCGCCGCCGATTCGATCAAAGAGAGTTTGCTCTGTACTCACTGCGAGAAGACTATTTCCGGACTTTCAGCGAACGGATGCCAAGCCAAGTCACGGGCACTGCAATAAAGAAGCAGAGCCACCCATAACTCAACGTTCCTATGATCAGTCCTGCCAGCGCGCCTCCGCCTGCTGCACTCAGATTCATCATCAAATCACTTGCACCTTGTGAGGCAGGCCTGATCGAAGTCTCAACTGATTCACTCAGCAAAGCCGAACCCGCAATTAATGTGAACGACCAGCCAAGACCAAGGAGGAAGAGGCCAATTCCAAGCATCACTGAATCATCAGGAGCAGCAAATCCTGAGATAACCATCGAGGCAAGCAAAATCAGAACTCCCACGCGAACTGCTTTGACAGGTCCGAGGCGATCACTGAGTTGACCCACGATTGGTGAAAATGCATACATTCCAATTACATGAATGCTAATTACTAATCCGATGACGGTGAGCGTGACATCAACGTGTGCCATATGAACTGGCGTCATCACCATGACCGAGACCATCGATAAATGACCAATTGATATCGCCAAGATGGCGAAGAGTGCTCGTGGATTCGAACGAATATGCGCGAGCGCTGGCCTGACTGCAGAGCGCCTCTCAGTTGGATTAGCACTCTCCGCTCTCGCAAGGAGATAGGGATCTGGCCGCAGAAAAACTTGAATAACTACTGCGCCAAGTGACAACGATGACGCCGCAATTATGTAAGGACCGACAAGCCTGGGCCAACCAAAGCTCTCGGCGAGCGCACCTGCAGGTTCCATGAGATTCGGACCTGCGACCGCACCTATAGTCGCACCCCAAACAACCAGCGAGAGTTGTTTAGCTCGATTTGAAGCGTCTGCAAGATCAATTGCGGCAAACCTTGCTTGATACCCGGCAGCTGATGCTGAGCCCACTAAGAAGGTGCCGGTAAGCATCAAGAAGATGTTCTCCTCAATCCCACCCAGAATTGCAAAGAACGCGCCCATTGATGTGAGAGACGAAAGCGGAATCGCCAGAACCGCTGCACCAAGTACGGAACTTGTCTGGGCCAGACCCGCTAGCGTCTCTGATCCAGTTATTTCTGCCAGAAGTAATGCACCAGCAGCAAAAGTCCCGGCGGTTCCCACACCACTCAATACCTGGACCGAGGCAAGGGTTTTGACAGTCTTACCTTGGATTTTTGCGATGTTCATAGAGTCTTCGGACCCTACACCCGCTCTCAAGAGATTCGAATCCAAACTGCAGTCTCTGAAGGTAAGTTTCCACGATCAAGCGGACCGCTTGAAAGAAGAACCTCGCCTTTCGGAAGAGCTACCGGCCCGCCAAAATTAACAACGCAGAGAAAATTCCCGGGACGCTCGAAAGCGAGTACTTCATCGCCAAGGTCCACCCACTTCATCGGACCATCGCCAAGACCGCTTTCACTTCGGCGAATGGCAAGAGCCTTTCGATACATAGTGAGAGAAGAATCTTGACTCTTCTCCTGTGATTCCACCGAATACGATCCCCACCACTTTGGTTGCGGGAGCCACGTTTCATCGATCTTCACTGAATGATGATGAGAGAAGCCGAAAGCGTTCTCTTCCTTCATAGTCCACGGAATTGGAACACGGCATCCATCTCGTCCTTTATCGGTGTACCCAGACATTTTCCATCGTGGATCTGTTAGACGATCTTCGGGGATATCGCGAACTTCAGGAAGAGTTAACTCTTCGCCTTGGTAGATATATGCACCACCTGGTAGCGCCAACATTAAGAGCGCACCAGAGCGTGCTCGAAGTGTTCCGCGAGCGATATCTAACTTCGCAGGATC
>RGOY01000072.1 GCA_010028225.1 Actinomycetota bacterium | reverse complement strand
TCAAAACTTGAACCTCGGTGGGCAAAAACCTTAGTTCGCATGTGCGCGAGAGGGGACTTGAACCCCTACACCCTTGCGAGTACTGGCACCTGAAGCCAGCGCGTCTGCCATTCCGCCACTCGCGCTTTCTTTGGCGAGATTATCAGCATTAGGCTATTTCAATGTTCTTCACTTCTATCGCAGCTCGCACTGACCTAGGTCTCGTGCGCCAAGGAAATGAAGACTCTGCTCTTTATCACCCAACGCTTATCGCTGTTGCTGATGGCATGGGTGGCGCAGTAGGTGGTGAGATCGCATCACGTATTGCAATCAGAACCCTTGCAACCTTCGCGCCATTGATCGCCAATCTTCGAGATGATCTCGACTCACAGAGTGAAATCTTGCAAGAAGCGCTCAGCAGTATTGATAAGGAGATTGCAACAGAGATCTCCGCTCACGATCAACTCGCAGGGATGGGAACTACCCTGACGGCACTTGCTGCATCTGACGATTCAGTCGGCCTTCTACATATCGGTGACTCACGTGCCTATCGACTTCGAGGTGGTGAACTGACTCGATTAAGCCATGATCACACGGTGATTCAAGAACTATTAGACCAGGGTCGGATCACCGAGGAAGAAGTCGCAGATCACCCTCAGAGGTCAGTTCTCACTCTTGCTTTGATGGGAAGAGGAATGAGCGAGCTCGCAGGTGGTGAAGACTCATCGCCTGCTATTCATATCTATCCTGCTCAACAGGATGACATCTATCTCCTTTCAAGTGATGGACTCAATGCTGTATTAAGTGATGAGGAGATAGCGACAATTATTGAGTCAAAGCCACTGGACCAAGCAGCGAATAACTTGATTGCTGCGACTCGAAATGGTGGGGCCCCAGATAATGTGACTGTAATCCTTGCAAAGTTTGCCCCCTTAGAAAAGTCGAATAGACAACTACTTAAAGAGCCACTCTCGTTCCTTGGTGCTGCCCATGAGTAAGAGAATTCTTGGCGGTCGTTACGAGCTAGGACAGATGATCGGGACGGGTGGGATGGCCGATGTCTATCTCGCTCATGACAAGCGACTTTCGCGCGAGGTGGCGGTGAAGATTCTTCGAAGCGAGCTTCTTCGTGATTCGACATTTGTCTCACGCTTTAGAAAAGAAGCGCTAGCTGCTGCAGGATTGAATCATCCGGGAATTGTCGCCGTTTATGACTCAGGTGAAGAAGAGAACCAAGGTGGAAGTAAGACGCCCTATATCGTGATGGAGCGCGTAAACGGTCAGACTCTTCGTGAACTAATCCAGAGAGGCGAGCGCTTGCCGATCTCTCGTGTCGTTGAACTAATCCGCGGAATTCTCGACGCGCTCGATTACTCGCATAAGAAAGGCATCATTCATCGGGATATTAAGCCTGGGAACATCATGATTACTGATTCAGGTGATGTGAAAGTCATGGATTTTGGTATTGCAAGGGCTTTGGATGAGAGCGCCACGATGACCAACACCTGGAATGTGGTCGGAACTGCGCAATATCTCGCACCAGAACAGGCCACTGGCAGTAACGCTGATGCTAGGAGCGACCTTTATGCAGTTGGTTGTGTCTTCTATGAACTCATTACTGGACGCCCGCCATTCACTGGCGAGACTCCAGTAGCAATCGCCTATCAACATGTCTCGGCAGAACTGACTAAAGCGACTCAACTTCAACCAACTTTGCCTGCAGGAGTTGATGACTTCTTGGCTGTAGCGCTTGCTAAGAATCCAGACCATCGTTATCAAAGCGCAGATGCAATGGCTACCGATATTGTGAAATTGGGTCGTGGTGAGGCAATCACAACAGAGATTCCAAAGGCAGGAATGCCTCGACGAAATCTCATAGTGATTGGTGCGCTGGCACTTATTGCGATTGCTCTCGGCAGTATCTTTTTCTTTGGTGGCAGAAGTACATCAGTGATCACTGTGCCTAATGTTGTGGGCCTTACTGAAAGTGAAGCGAGGGAGCTTCTTGCAGATTTCACTGTCACAATTGAGCGTGCGCCAAATCCTAGAATCCCGAAAGATAGGGTCGCCGCACAATTACCAGTAGCAACCTCGCGCGTTACATCGGGAAGTTCAATCACACTCACGCTCTCTGATGGACGAGGCGAGAGCGTTGTCCCAATTGACATTATCGGAAAGAGTTTGGAGCAGGCCCGGGCGCTCCTTAATAGTGCAGGGCTTTTGGTCGCAAGGACTATTCAGGTTGATTCGGAGTTAAGCCCAGGCTCAGTAATAAGAATCTTGCCCGAACCAGGAACAAGCGTTCCTGCCGGAAGCAGTGTGACACTTGAGATCGCAAGTGGGAATGTCAAGGTGCCTGACCTGATTGGTTCAAGCAAGATTCAAGCCCAGACAACTCTGACGCAAGCTGGCTTCATGGTTCGCTTTATCGAAGCTTTCGATCCAACACAACCCGAAGGAATTGTCATTGCACAGGCTCCCGCTGCAGGTGAAGCAAGAACTCTGGGTAGTTTCGTCACCGTCACAATTAATACTCCAACCAATCAACCGAGTACTGAAGAGAGCCCAGCGCCTTAGCGAGTACGAAGCAGGATCACAACTGAGTCCACAAAGTCAGATGTGATTGAGCCAATTCTTCAAAAGGTCGTGACCAAACTCAGTGAGTATTGCTTCCGGATGGAACTGCACTCCATGGATAGGCAAGCTCTCATGCTGCAATCCCATGATCGTGCCATCATCACTTCGAGCAGTCACAAAAAGAGGAGGAGCTACATCTTGAACGGCGAGTGAGTGATACCTCGTACCTTTAAAACTAGATGGGATACCGGCAAAGATTCCCTGCCCTTGATGTTCAATTTTTGATGTGTAGCCATGTATGAGTTTGGCTGCACCCGTCACTTCAAAACCAAAAGTTCGTGCGATCACTTGATGGCCGAGACAGACTCCGAGGAGAGGCTTTTTAATCTCACTCGCCCACTTAACAATCTCTATTGATCTGCCTGCTTGCTCAGGAGTCCCAGGGCCCGGTGAGATAAGAACTGCATCGAAGTCGGCGAGCGCCGTGGGTTGAACAGTATTTTCAAAATGTGTGGGCGCGGCTCCTAGTTCTTCAAGGTAGCGAGAGAGATTGAATACAAAAGAATCACGGTTATCGATGATTGCGATATTCAAGCGACCCGGAGGCATATGGAAATCCTCCCGTAAGCGTGTAGCCTTTACCCATGCCAGAGTCACGGAAACGAAAGAAGAAGAAAGATCGACCCGCTGCTGTAGAGGTTGCACCCCTCGACGAGTCGGTCGAAAGCCCCAAATGGCTTGTCCCGGTGATGCTGGGCTCATTCCTCATTGGTTTAGCGTGGATTGTCGTCTTCTATATGACTACGACCAGTTTTCCGATCCCTGGAATCGGCGCATGGAACATGCTTGTTGGCTTTGGCTTTATCGGAGTCGGCTTCACCCTGGCGACCCGCTGGCGCTAACTCCACGGTCAAAAAAGAGTTCAAATAACAATGGTGTAACTCTCCACACTGGTGGAAAAACCTGTGGATAACTCAGTCAGCCCTACCCTTACCGCATGAATCCCGATCCACTGGGCCTCTTTCCCTATGCGATGAGTTGGGTCGCCTACCTCGCAACCCTTATCGGCATCACCTTCTTTCTCCTTCGCCTCAGAACCCTGCTCTCGTGGTTCAAGCGCGGTCAAAGTGATCCGACACGTCGAGGCGATCGCTCGCTTCGGCTTCGAAGGACTCTTGCAGAAGTTTTTGGTCATAGCAAGATGCTCAACTTCACCGTCAGCGGCATCGCCCATTGGTTCGTCATGATCGGCTTTGTTGCTCTACTCGGCACTTTGATCACTGCATATGGACAGACCATCTCACCCCAGTTTCATCTTCCAGTAATCGGGACTTTCATTGGATACGAACTCTTTGTCGACGCAATCGCTTGGTTGACTGGCATTGGAATCGTTGCGCTAATCGGAATCAGACAAGGAACTCGACTCCTTCGTCCAGGGAAAAAATCTCGCTTCTTTGGCTCTGGTCAGTGGAAGGCTTACTTCGTCGAAGTAGTGATTCTGGCAATTGTCTTCTGCGTCATCACCCTTCGCGGACTAGAAGGTGCGCTCGCTGGAGTTGATAGTTTCGATTGGAACTATGCACTAACCATGCCAGCGGTTCTCGCATTCGCAAACGTTGATCAACTCACCTTAGAGGCTTTGATAACACTCGTTGCTTCTATCAAGATCTTCGTTTCGATGCTCTGGTTCATCGTGATCGCATCCAATCTCACAATGGGAATTGCTTGGCATCGATTTCTTGCACCATTCAATATTTATTTCAAGCGAGATCCAGGGCGCGCACCGACTCTCGGCGCACTTCCCGAAATGCTCTCGCATGGAAAACCGATTAATTTCGAAGATCCCAAGGAAGATGACATTTTCGGTATCGGAAAATCCTCGGATATCTCATGGAAGGGCCTTCTTGATATGGCTAGCTGCACTGAGTGTGGCCGGTGCCAATCACAGTGCCCTGCATGGCATACCGAAAAACCTCTCAGCCCAAAACTCTTAATCATGGCGATGCGAGACCACGCACTCACTAAAGTCTCTTCGTCATCCTCGCCTGATCGTCCAATAGTGGGCGCTGTCGCTGAGCCAGAAGGCGCTGCAATCACGCATGATGTCCTCTGGTCATGCACAACATGCGGTGCCTGTGTTAACGAGTGTCCTGTTGATATTGAACATGTCGATCACATCGTCAACATGCGACGTTTCCAAGTTCTTGTTGAATCAGAGTTCCCCAGTGAACTCGGTGGAACGTTTCGAAATCTTGAAAAGGCGGGTAACCCTTGGGGTGCAAACCGAGTCGACCGTGATGCGTGGATCGGGGAATGTGATTTCCCGATTAGAAAAATCGAAGGAACTATTCCTGATGATGTCGAATATCTCTTCTGGGTAGGTTGCGCCGGTGCATTTGAAGAGCGTGCGAAGAAGACAACGAAAGCCGTTGCTGAACTTCTCTATATGGCGGGCGTCTCCTTTGGCGTTCTTGGAAAACGTGAAACTTGTACCGGTGATCCCGCGCGGCGTGCCGGAAATGAATTCCTCTATCAAATCCTTGCCAAAGAAAATATCGAGACATTAACTGAAGTCTTTGGGGAGCGTGGGGTGAAGAAAGTTGTTGTCACATGTCCACACTGCTTCACCACTATCGGCCGAGATTATCGCCAGAGCGGATTCTCATTCGAGATGGTCCACCACACACAACTTCTCAATCAACTTGTTCGTGAAGGAAAATTGAAACCGGTCCCACAGAGTGAATCAAAGAAGCTCACCTACCACGATCCGTGCTACCTCGGCCGCCACAACCAAATCTATGAACCTCCCCGAGAGCTACTTGCTTCTACCGGCGCAGAGTTTGTCGAAATGCCCCGTAATAAGGAGCGATCATTCTGTTGTGGCGCAGGTGGCGGAAGAATGTGGATGGAGGAGAAACTCGGAACTCGAATCAATCTCAATCGTGTCGACGAAGCGATCGAGACTGGGGCCGCTCAGGTCGCGGTGGGTTGCCCGTTCTGTCGAGTCATGGTCTCTGATGGGGTCACTGGACGAGGGGCGCAGGTCGAAGTTCTCGATGTAGCCCAAGCTTTGCTCAACTCAGTAAAAAAGGCCTGAGAGCTCTCCCCTAGGATTCATTTCTTTCTCAGTAAACACTCAGACAATCAGGGGATGCTCGCCCATAAAGCTACGGAAGTGAGGCGAGGCGATGACAACACCGACGGCCACTTTGGATCAAAGAGTGCTTGTAGTCGATGATGAGAAGAGCATCAGCGATCTCATCTCTACCGGACTCAAGTTTGTGGGCTTCGATGTGAGGACTGCGGCAACGGGCGCCGAAGCGTTAAAGCAAGCAGAATCATTTAAACCCCATGCACTGATACTCGATGTGATGCTTCCTGATCTTGATGGGTTCGAAGTCTGTAAGCGCCTTCGTGCAGAGGGACAAGATGTAGGCGTTCTTTTCCTCACTGCGAAAGATGCGACTGAAGACAAGATAAAGGGACTCACGCTCGGAGGCGATGATTACGTCACCAAACCTTTCAGCCTTGAAGAATTAGTGTTGAGACTTCGCGCACTGCTACGGAGAACTAGCGCTACGCCTCTTGCCGAGGATGAAGAAGTCGTCAGATTCGCAGACCTCGAACTTAACGAAGCGACACATGAGGTAAGGCGAGCAGGGAATCTGATTGATCTATCTCCCACAGAATTTATTCTCTTGAGGTATTTGATGATCAATGCAGACCGCGTAGTGAGTAAATCTCAAATCCTCGATCATGTCTGGCAATATGATTTTCGCGGAGATGCTGGAATCGTCGAAACCTACATCTCCTATCTTCGAAAGAAAATTGATATCTACGAACCAGCA
>RGOY01000071.1 GCA_010028225.1 Actinomycetota bacterium | reverse complement strand
CAACATGATCTTCTGTTGTTGCAACATCATATTGTTCTTCGAATCCATCTTCGGCATTCCCTTAGTCATCAACTGTCGTTGCCGAGGAAACTCGATGATATTGGCGCGCCAAAGAATTCTGCATTAGCCGCGGATTTTAAAAGTGCGGTCTCACCTTCGAGCACGCCACGACCTTGAGGAGGTTCTGCACCTAAACCGTTAAGAACTTGGAAAAGTGCGAAGAAGATTGGTGCTTGAGCCAGAATAGGAAAACATGAAGCTAGTGGGTTTGTTTTATGTTCTTTGTAAAGCTTCATCAACTCTTCTGATTGCTTCTGGCGATCATCCTTATATTTCTGTTGGATTGCTTTCATCTCTGGTTGTAAGGCAGTAAGAGCACGCTGACTCTTGATCTGCTTAACAAAGAGCGGAATGAGGAGAGTTCGGATGACTATTACAAGACCCATTATTGCTATTGACCAAGAAACACCGCTGTCGTCACCAAAAATATTTCCGAGGAGTTTGTGGAAGGTGACCACCACCCATGAGACAGCAATGAAAAGAGGGTCGAGGATGCTCATACAGATACCTCCGAATTTGATTGATTTAAAGGCATTTTTGGAGGTTTTGTAATGGTGGAGCTCTTCCCAAGGAAACTTGAGGGGATGTAATCAACACCGCCGTGTGAGAAAGGATTGCAACGCAAAAGTCGCCATAATCCAAGGAGTGCTCCTTGAATACCGAAGCCCCTTAGCGCGTCTAGGGTGTATTGAGAACACGATGGGTAGTACTTGCATCGTGGTGCAAAGGCAGGCGAGACGAATTTTTGGTAAAAGTTAACGAGGCGAGACATTCCTGTCGAAATCACCGCTCTCTTCGCCTCTCCATCAACTTCTCCATCAATGAGTCAAATTCGGGTTGGTAATTCATGGAATGTGTATTGGGTCTGATTACAACCAAGGTGGAGTTTGGAGTCTTTAACACCCAGGGAGAGGTAAGGTGCCTAAGTTGGCGCAAGACCCTATGGCGTTGGACAGAGCCCCCGATTCTTTTTGAGACTTGGAAACCAAACCTTGCTGGCTCTTGGCGATTAGTAGAAAGAACGAAGCCGGTGAGGGTGTTAGAGCGGACACGACGACCACTTCGAGTGACTTCTTGAAAGTCCTCGCGGGACCTTAAACGATTGGCTGTCGCCAACATCTGGTTACTCGTTCTCTCTGGACTCTTGAACGATTAGGTTCAAGTGGGTTAAGCGGAGAGACGAGCGCGCCCTTTGGCACGCCTGCTTGACAGAACTGCGCGACCTCCGCGAGTTGCCATGCGCGAACGGAAGCCGTGCTTCTTTGCCCGCTTACGATTGTTGGGTTGATAAGTCCGCTTAGTCATGGGGAGCTCCTTTGTTGCCGTGAAATCTCTGGTCTTTTCTCTCAAGTTTTAGGGGGTTCAACGAGTCGTTCTCTCCGCACCCAAGCCTGATCTCAAAGAATCGCGTCGTGTGACGCCGCAGTGAGACGCAAAAGGTACGGAAGCGGGGTTGCCCTTGTCTAATTTGTGGATAACCACTTGCTTTTTACTAGGTAGGGCCTTACGTTGCGCCCTCTATCCACAGGGCGCCGGTCTATTGAGGGGTCGAAAGGTCTTCTAAGGCCTGTTTGAAGCCTCAAGCATGAGTTTAGACCACAGGTTGTGGATAACTTTGTGGATATGGGGATAGGAGATGGGGAAAAGATGAGTCCAGAGGCCAGCATGGTGGAAACCTCAGCTCCTAACCCAACCCTCGGCACCGACCTCAAAGAAACCTGGCTCTCAGTTATTGAAGCCATCGCCCAAGATGCACCTCAACATCGGGCCTGGTTAACAATCACAAAGCCTCTGGGTTTGATTCCTGGTGATCTCGAATCAAATCTCCTTCTAGCCGCTCCAAACAACTTCGCTAAAGATGTTATTGAAAGCCGGCTACGGGAGAGTTTGAGTGAAGTTTTAGGTCAAAAACTAGGAACACGAATCAATATAGCCGTCACAGTCGACTCATCTCTCGAATCTGCTGGGAGTGAGACTTTTGAAGAGGTGAAAGAAACCGCGCCGCATTCGGCCTCCATCTCTAGATCCACCTCAAAACCAACTGAAGCAACCCAACTCAATCCACGATACATTTTTGAGACTTTTGTTATTGGGGCTTCTAATCGTTTTGCTCACGCCGCAGCGCTCGCTGTTTCAGAGGCGCCCGCCAAAGCTTATAACCCATTGTTTATTTATGGTGAATCAGGTCTTGGAAAAACCCATCTATTGCACGCAATCGGCGCTTATGCACGAGAGCTTTTTCCAAGTGTTCGTGTTCGTTATGTCTCTTCTGAAGAATTCACCAATGACTTTATTAACTCGATTCGTGATGATAAATCCTCTGTTTTCCAACGTAGGTACCGAGACCTTGATATTTTGTTAGTCGACGACATTCAGTTTCTAGAAAATAAAGAAAGAACCCAAGAAGAGTTTTTTCACACCTTCAACACGTTATATAACGCTAACAAACAAATAGTCGTATCGAGTGATCGCCCACCGAAACAACTCACAACTTTGGAAGATCGCTTACGTTCCCGTTTTGAATGGGGTTTGATTACAGATATCCAACCCCCAGAACTTGAAACTCGAATCGCTATTTTGCGAAAGAAAGCAGCGCAAGACAAACTTAATGCACCTGATGATGTTTTGGAATATATCGCTTCTAAAATCGACTCGAATATTCGCGAGCTAGAGGGTGCTTTGATACGTGTAACTGCGTTTGCCTCTCTCAATCGCCAAGGGGTTGATTTGGGGTTGGCTGAAATTGTTTTGAAAGACTTAATCCCGAGGGATGGTGGGCCAGAAATCACCGCAACTGCGATCATCCAACAAACTGCAACCTATTTCAGTTTAAGCGTAGATGACTTATGTGGAACTTCGAGATCTAGAGTTTTGGTTAACGCTAGACAAATTGCTATGTATTTGTGTCGGGAGTTAACCGAACTCTCACTACCAAAAATTGGCCAAACTTTCGGTGGTAGGGACCACACCACTGTTATGCATGCCGATAGAAAAATCCGGCAACTTATGGCTGAGCGCCGCTCCATCTACAACCAAGTGACAGAGTTAACCAACCGAATCAAACAAAGTGCGAAACTTTAGGTTGTGGGTAATGTTGTGGATTGTTGTGGATAACTTAGTTTTTGTGTGGGAAAACAGGTAAAAACTTAATAAGTGGTTTAAGTGGGTGGGGTTGGAAGCTTCTTCCTCCACACTTTAAACACATAAAGTCAACATTGAGGGAGGGATTCTTTTCTCGTTGTTGACCTGCAGTTTTAATCTATCTACACAAGTTTTAAGGTTGGTTACTACAACTAACTTTATAAAGAGATAGAGGTTGTTGGTGGATTACCTAAATGGGTAGTTTTAAGGAAGGGGAGTTTTGATATGAAGTTCACTGTTGATAGTTCGGTTTTAAGTGATGCTCTCCTTTGGGTCTCCCGTAGCCTTTCTACAAGACCAACCAACTCAGCCCTACATGGTGTTGTTATTGAGGTTGGTAAAGAGGTTCATCTCTCAGCAACAGATTTAGAGACCTCGTCTAAAGCACACTTCCCCGCAGAGATCCACACCCAAGGTAAGGTTTTAGTACAAGGGAAACTTTTAAGTGATATTTCAAAAGCTCTAACAAACAAACCTGTCACCTTTACACTTGAGGGATCTCGAGTTCAGGTAACCGCGGGAAAATCAAAGTTCCAACTACCAACCATCCCAAATTCCGAATACCCATCTTTACCACCACTCCCTCAAGAATCAGGTTCAATAAGTAGTTCACTCTTCACCGAAGCTGTGGCGCAGGTGGCAATAGCAGCAAGTAGAGATGATTCGTTACCGAAACTTACTGGAGTTCATATTGAAGTAACCGAAGAACGCGTAACTCTCGCAGCCACCGATAGATATCGACTGGCGGTCCGCGAGCTAGTTTGGCAACCATCTTCCCCAGGATTTTCAACAACTGTTCTTATGCGAGCAAGAACCCTTTTAGATGCCTGTAAAGCAATAACGTCCAATACAGAGTTAGCACTTTCTATTGCAGGAGCCACATCAAACGATCGATTGGTGGGTCTTGCCACAGAAGGTAAAACAATGACTACCCGAGTTTTAGAAGGGGAATTCCCACCATTTCGCCACCTACTACCTACAGAGGTAGCAGCAGAAGCAACAATAAATGTGGCCACTTTTATCGAATCAATCCGACGCGTCTCTCTTGTAACAGATAAAACCATTCCGCTTCGACTAAATATCTCCAACAACCTACTGACATTAGAGGCTGGAACAGGTGAGGATGCGACTGCGACTGAAGAGATAGAGATAGATTTCGAAGGAGAGCCAATACAAATAGCATTCAACCCCACCTTCCTCATGGATGGTTTAACGGCACTTACAACACCATTTGCCACCATCTCTTTCACTGCCGCAAACCGACAAGCAGTCATCCGTGGCCGAAATGAGAAAAACGGTCCCAAACTAGATAGTTATAGTTATTTAATCATGCCTACCCGTTACACCACATGAGCCGTGTTTCTCTCCCAACTCCAACTCACAAATTTCCGTTCTTATAACTCTCTTAATCTCTCATTAAATAAAGGTGTAACTACTTTTGTAGGTGAAAACGGTGAGGGAAAGACCAACATCATCGAATCAATCATCTACTTATCAATCCTCTCATCTCACCGAGTCTCCACCGATCAACCTTTGGTACAACTTGGCAGCGAACAAGCCATAATTCGCGCAAGAATAAATAATGGTGACCGAGAAGCACTTCTAGAACTTGAGATAAATTCTCATAGAGCCAACCGAGCAAAAGTAAACAACCAACCAACACGAAGCCAACGTGGAATCTTAGGCTTTCTTCACACAACATTCTTTTCCCCGGAGGATTTGGATCTTGTTAGAGGTGATCCCGGTGGTCGAAGAGCTTTCATAGATCAAACTCTGGTCCAACAAACGCCCCGAATGAGCGCTGTGATAAGCGATTATGAACGCGCCTTAAAACAAAGAAATTCTCTACTAAAAACTAGAGCACCACAGTCGTCCTTGGAGCCATGGGATGAGCATTTAATTGAGTTTGGATCAGAAATAGTGGCCGAACGCATCAAGCTTCTTTCAAAACTCGAAGAATTTTTCAGTGAGGCGCATGAGAATATTTCGAAAAAGAAGGTATTTGCCGTCGATTATCGATCTCATATAGAAGGTCTTTCAAGCGACAAAGATTCTAATAAAGGGATTTTTAAAGAGAAATTAACTGAGGTCCGGGCTCAAGAGAGGGATCGCGGGATCACACTTCTCGGACCACACCGCGACGATCTCACTCTCCTACTCGATAACCAACCGGTAAAAGGCTATGCATCTCAAGGAGAGTCTTGGTCGGTCGCACTTACTTTAAAATTAGCCACCTATTTATTGCTACGTAGTGAAGATAAGAACCCAATTTTGATTCTTGACGATGTTTTTGCGGAGTTGGATGAGAAACGACGATCAACTTTGGTGGATTTGGCTTTAACAGCAGAGCAAACATTAATAACAGTTGCTGTGGAGTCTGATCTTCCCACCCAACTCTCTCAAAACCTCCGTTATATAAAGGAGGGATCTGTAAAATGAAGCGGGATCTAGCAAAGGAACTCTTTCGAGCGTTTAAATCTTCACACCCTCAAAAGAAATACCACCCACAAAAAAGTGATAATCCATCTCACTTAAGCCCTGGAAGTGATCCACTTCCCCTCAAACAAGTATTGGATGACTTGATTGAGGGGAGGCAATGGAATCAATTGCTAGCCGAAGGAAATCTTTTTGCTCTGTGGGCCGAGATTGTTGGTGATGAAGTAGCTGAACATAGTGAGCCAATAACACTTCTTGATGGCCGTTTAACTATTCGCGCTTCATCAACCGCGTGGGCGACTCAACTCACATTACTAACCCCTTCACTCCTTGAGAAAATCACAAAGACAGCACCCGGAGTTCTGGTGGATGAATTACTGGTTTTGGGGCCAACACCACCTTCATGGCGAAGAGGCCTTCGAACCATTAAAGGCTCTAAAGGGCCAAGGGACACCTACGGGTAAATCCAATAAATTTCGGGGAATCTAAAGCGAGCCCTAAGCGCCTTTTTCGTTGTAGTTGAGTAGGTGACCTCAAAGACGCGAAAAGAACCTCTTTAGAATCCCACCGAAGCCCTTTTCGGGTGTATCTCACGACAATATATGACTAGGATTCCGACGCTATGGCAACAAAAACGGCTTTAGAGGGCGATAAAGCGGCGAAGAGTTACGACGCCTCAGCCATCACAGTCCTAGAGGGGCTAGAGGCTGTTCGAAAACGCCCCGGAATGTACATCGGCTCAACTGGGGAGAGGGGCCTTCACCACCTCGTCTACGAAGTAGTTGATAACTCAGTTGATGAAGCCCTAGCAGGATTTTGTGACCGAATTGAGGTC
>RGOY01000008.1 GCA_010028225.1 Actinomycetota bacterium | reverse complement strand
TCGATTTGAAGACTTCCACCAACTGCTCAGGTAAATCACGAACGAATCCAACGGTATCGGCGATCGTGAAGAGCCTTCCTTCAAGAGTCTCCGCACGTCGAACAGTTGGCTCAAGCGTTGCAAAAAGAGCATCTTGTACTAAAACTCCTGCACCGGTAAGTCGATTAAGAAGAGATGACTTTCCTGCATTGGTATATCCGGCAATCGCAACCGCAGGAATCTTGTTTCGCTCTCGTTCTTGCCGTTTCGTGTCACGAGAGGTCTTCATCTCTTTGATCTCTCGACGAAGTTTTGCCATCTTGTCACGGATTCTTCGTCGATCAATCTCGATCTTCGTCTCACCAGGACCTCGGCTACCTATCCCGCCCGTACCACCGGCTTGACGCGACAGTGATTGACCCCAACCACGAAGGCGCGGCAGGAGGTAGGTCATCTGAGCAAGTTCTACCTGCGCCTTACCTTCTCTACTCTTTGCATGCTGGGCAAAGATGTCGAGAATAAGTGCGGTGCGATCGACAACCTTTACCTTCACCCGATCTTCCAAATTCTTCAGTTGTGAAGGACTCAACTCGCCATCACAAATCACCGTATCTGCGCCACTTGCTTTCACTATCCCCTTCAGTTCAGCGACTTTTCCTGATCCAATGAAGGTTGCTGCATCTGCCTTATCCCGTCGTTGGATCAGCGCATCCAAGACTTGCGACCCTGCCGTCTCGGCAAGCGCAGCAAGTTCCGTCATTGAATTCTCGGCATCAAGTGCAGTCCCGCTCGTCCATACTCCCACCAAGACAACACGTTCCAACTGAAGCCGACGATATTCGGCCTCAGAGATATCAATGAGTTCAGTAGATAAACCAGTGACGCGCCTCAGTGCCTGTCGATCTTGAAGAGCTAACTGAGTCGACTCGAAATCATCCGGCTTGAAACCAGCGAGCTGAATCTCGCCATCATCACTGTCCTTCTCGAGTTCTCGCTCCAGCCCTTCGCTTTCAGAGATCAGCAGGTCGTAGTCGATCTCCTTCATTAAATCTCAAACTCCTGCTCTCGAAGCAAGAGCGCCGGCCCGGTCAATGTGGCGTTGTAATGGCCATCGATATCTACAACGAGTCGACCGCCGGGTGCATGAATCACCCAGGAAATTGGTGGCCGCTTTCCTTTCTTGATGCTTGCAGCGAGGGCAACTGCACAGGTGCCTGTTCCACACGATCTCGTCTCGCCACTTCCTCGCTCGTGGACGCGCATCCTCAACTCGCCATTAGCCAAGAATTCAACAAACTCGACATTGACTCCATCGGGGTATTCGCCTTCTGGTTCGACATAAGGGGCTTGAGAGAGTGAGCCGACCTGGTCAATCGAATCTACAAATACGACTGCATGAGGATTGCCGACATCGATATTGAAACCCAGGAAATGATTTCCGTTAACGCTTGCTCTGACCTCGCCATCAATCTGAGATACCTGGCCCATATTGACTGAGATATCTCCCTCTCGCGGAACTTTCAGAAACTTACGACCGGCACGAGTGAGAATTGGAAAGATACCTTCGCCTTGATGACCCCGATCAACGAGATAGCGCGCCATCACGCGGATTCCGTTGCCGCACATCTCTGCAATCGACCCATCAGAGTTTCGATAATCCATAAACCACTCATCGCCTGGGCGCACGATTTTGATCACACCGTCAGCACCTGAGCCAGTGGATCGAGAGCAAAGTGACCGAACTTGTTGTGAGTCGAGAGCAATCTCATCGTTCGGGTCGAAAATCAGGAAGAAGTCGTTTTCAGTCCCATGCCCGTAAGTGGTGGAAATCTTCATCTGATCCCAAGGCTACCTCTCACTCTCGGCGAGAGCATCACAAAATCTCTTCAATGCCGAGAGCCTTGATTGCCGAAGCTAGCCGTGCTTCAGTGTTCTCGCCTTTAATCCATCGGATGCGCGAATCTCGCGAGAACCAGGTTTCTTGACGTCTGGCATATTGACGCGTTGCTCGCTTTGTCTCTTCCTTCGCCTCATCCTCACTCATCTTTCCTTCAAGGTAGGCAATAACTTGTGCGTAGCCAATCGCAGCACGAGCCGTCCTTCCCAAGAGGATTCCCTTGTCGATGAGTGCCTTCACTTCTTCAACCAGGCCCCTCTCCCACATCAGGTCAACGCGCCTATCGATTCGCTCGCGAAGGGAGTCACGATCCATGACCAATCCCACTTGTTTTGCATCTGGGTAGTAACTGCGCCCTTCGCGAGGAAGATGCGCAGTAAATGGTCTACCAGTTATCTCAATCACCTCGAGGGCTCTGACGATACGTCGAAGATTCTCTTTCGGGATTGCGGCCGCGGCGGCAGGATCTAGCACGGCTAGACGTTGATGCATTACTTCGCTGCCTAACTTCATACCCTCTTGCAAAATCCGCTCTCTGATCTCTGGGTCAGTTTCTGGGAATTCAAGTTCATCCAATAGCGCTTTGATGTAAAGACCAGTTCCGCCAACAACGACAACTGATTTTCCTTGGCTCAGATTTCGATCAACAATTTCTCGGGCATCTCTTTGATAATCAGCGACAGATGCATCTTGATTAACATCTAAAAGGTCAATCATGTGATGAGGTATTCCCGCTTGCTCTTGGCGAGATAACTTTGCTGTCCCAATATCCATCCCGCGATAAAGCTGCATGGAGTCAGCGTTAACGATCTCAGCCCCGATTCGTTCGGCAAGTGCTAGCGATAGCTCGCTCTTTCCGGTTGCGGTTGCTTCGGGATTCCAAGCATCACACCTCTCGACTCAGCTTCATGGACTCGCTGCGCGAATGCATCGCCGCCTTTACTCGATCGGGAGGAGAGCAATGGGCCTTCTGCTAAGAGATAAAAGGGTTTCGCATCGGTCACCTTGATAGTTGCAAAATCGCCAGGTCGAAGTGAAGGGTTATTCGAACCGGCCGAGGAATCTGCCTCAAAGTGAACCAACCTAAAGTCTTCACTCTTACCACTCATTCGATTGCTCTGATTTCCATCACTTTCTTGAATCAGGACTTCCAGCTCGCGGCCAATAGATTGCTTATTCACCTGCCATGCAATCGCCTCTTGATGTCGGTGAAGCCTTTCATAACGCTCCTTCACGACCTCTGCCGGCACTTGATCGGGCATTTCGGCCGCTGGAGTTCCGGGTCGCTTGGAGTATTGGAAGGTGTAGGCCGCGCTGAATTGCGCACGATCGCAAAGATCCAACGTCTCCTGGAAATCAGATTCGCTCTCACCAGGAAAGCCGACGATGATGTCGGTGGTGATAGAGGCGTCAGGGATTGCGCCCCTTACTCGATCAATGATTCCTAAGTATCTGCTCTTTCGGTAGGAACGTCGCATTGATTGCAAAATCCGGTCTGATCCAGATTGCAATGGCATATGCAGGTGTGGCATAACGTTCTTCGTCTCAGCCATCGCATCAATCACATCATCGGTGAAATCGCGTGGGTGTGGCGACATGAATCGAACTCGCTCCAGTCCATCTACCTCACCACAGGCACGAAGCAACTTTGCAAAAGCACCGCTCTCCCCGAGTTCGACACCATATGCATTGACGTTCTGACCTAAGAGGGTGATCTCTACAACTCCTTGATCAACAAGGGTTCTTACTTCGCGCAATATCTCCTCGTGACTTCTATCTTTCTCGCGCCCTCGAAGAGCCGGGACGATGCAGAAAGTGCAGGTGTTATTGCAGCCAACTGAGATGGAGACCCAGGCAGAGAATGCCGAATGGCGACGTGCTGGGAGTGTCGATGGAAAATGTTCCAAGGCTTCTTTGATTTCAACTTGGGACTGTCCCTCAATACGGGCTCGCTCCAAGAGAACAGGTAGCGATCCAACATTGTGAGTACCGAAGATGACGTCAATGTATGGAGCCCGCTTCAACATCGACTCCCGATCCTTCTGAGCAAGGCAACCACCTATGGCGATTTGTAGATTGGGGTTCTCTCGCTTTGACGGCGCAAGGAAACTTAGCTGGCCATAGAGCTTGTTATCTGCATTCTCTCTCACAGCGCAGGTATTGAAGACGATGAGGTCGGGCTCTTCGCCATCGCGTGCGGCGGTGTAACCGGCAGCATCAAGGGAGCCGGCGATGCGCTCTGAGTCATGGACATTCATCTGACAACCCAAGGTCTGGATCGCATAGCGCCGTGTCATAAATGCGAAGTCTACAAGTCAAGCTTGAGCGTGCCTTTTACTACTGTTTGGCAAGCTCCTTGATTACTTCATTGATCATCTGTGATGAGAAGCCTCGACGCATCAAAGCACCTGCAACGCGTCGTTTCGTCGTCTCAACTTCCTCCCCAGCGCGTGGACGCCACTTCTTGCGTGCAAACTCTCGAGCGAGTTCTAAATCTGACGATTCAGGGATGTCCTCGATGACCCAGTCAATCGTCTCTTGGCTGATTCCCTTTTCCCGAAGTCCTTGAGAGATAGCGCGCTTAGAACTTTTCTTGATTCTTCGCGTTCTATCACTGAATGCGCGAGCGAAGTCGAGGTCGTTGATGTAACCCATCTCCTCAACACGATTCAGAACCGAATCACGGATCTCATCAGAGGCACCTCGTTTCGAAAGGTGCTTAGAAAGTTCTGATTTACTCAGCGAGCGCCTACCAAGCGCCGTTAAGGCGATGGTAAGCGCTACTGAGAAGGGATCGCTCTCTACTTCTTCGATTCGATCGAGGTTCGAGTCTTTAGAACTCAACATCCGCAGTTGCTTCATCTACTGCAGCAACAAGGGCAGGATCAACAACAGTAGTCATCAATCGAGCGCGGATCTTCGATTCAATCTCATTGGCAAGATCGGGGTTATCGATCAAGAACTGCCGTGAGTTCTCTTTACCTTGTCCGAGTTGGTCTCCCTCGTAGGTGAACCATGCACCCGACTTCTTGACGATTCCATGTTCAACGCCAAGATCCAGGAGAGAGCCCTCTCGAGAGATTCCGACACCGTAGAGGATGTCGAACTCTGCTTGCTTGAATGGAGGAGCCATCTTGTTCTTGACCACCTTGACTCGAGTTCTATTGCCGACGGCTTCTTGGCCATCCTTGAGAGTCTCTATGCGACGGATATCCATACGAACGGATGCATAGAACTTGAGCGCTTTACCGCCCGTTGTCGTCTCAGGTGAGCCAAAGAAGACGCCGATCTTGTCTCGAAGCTGGTTGATGAAAATTGCAGTTGTCTTAGAAGAACTGAGTGCGCCAGTGATCTTTCGAAGTGCCTGGGACATAAGTCGAGCCTGAAGACCCATATGTGAATCTCCCATCTCGCCTTCGATCTCAGCGCGTGGTACTAAAGCTGCAACTGAGTCAACGACAATGAGATCAAGCGCACCAGATCGAACCAACATATCCATGATCTCAAGCGCTTGTTCACCGGTATCTGGCTGTGAAACCAAGAGCGCATCAATATCGATGCCTAACTTCTTGGCATACTCTGGATCGAAGGCATGTTCTGCATCGATAAATGCCGCGATACCGCCCTGCTTCTGGACATTGGCAATCGCATGAAGAGTCAGTGTCGTCTTGCCTGATGATTCAGGACCGAAGATCTCGATAACTCGACCTCTTGGTAGCCCACCAATGCCGAGGGCTGCATCGAGTGCGATCGAGCCAGTCGGAATCACTTCAACAACTTGGTTCGCGCGCTCACTCATTTTCATAACAGAGCCCTTGCCGAACTGGCGCTCGATCTGGGCGAGAGCGGTATCAAGGGCCTTGAGCCGCTCGGGATTTACTTGGGTTTTCTTCGATTCGGGGGCGCCTGATGATTCAGGGGCGCCTTTAGCCTCGCGGGCCATCGTGTTACCTCTTTAATCTCCCATGTGATGGGCTCTAAGGACCTTGCGGTCCGGACTAGTCCAGAAGGTACGGAATACCACCGACGGCGGGGACGGATCCCTCGCGGAAATGTGGAACCGCTCTGGTTGGGCACGAGAAGGGTATCCGAACATCTGTTCGAATTCCAGAACCCCTCCTCGGCGAGTCGGATGGGCGCGTTCTCCCGCCCTCAAAAAGCCTCAATAGGATGCAAAGGTGCGCAGCTCCCGACAGATCCTCCAGGAACTCGAAGATGAGTCGATCGAGATTCTCCGTGAAACTGCGGCGACATTTCGAAAACCTGTCTTGCTCTACTCGATCGGAAAAGACTCCACCGTAATTCTTCACCTGGCACGGAAAGCTTTCTACCCCGCTCCAATCCCTTTCCCGCTCCTACATGTCGATTCGACCTGGAACTTCCGGGAGATGATCACCTTCCGCGACGAAGTTGTGAAAGAACATAACCTCAATCTCATCGTCCATATCAATCAAGATGGCCTTCGAGATGGCATTACCCCGTTTAGCCACGGCATTTCTGAATATATCCGCGTGATGAATACCGTCGCACTCAAACAAGCATTTGATCACCATGGCTTCGATGCCGCGATTGGTGGCTCGCGTCGAGACGAAGAGCGAAGTCGGGCGAAGGAGCGAATCTTTAGCGTTCGAGAATCTGGCTATCAATGGAATCCGCGTGATCAACGTCCAGAGCTATGGCGCACCTATAACACCAAGCTCCGCCCAGAACAGACGATGCGCGTCTTTCCAATCTCTGATTGGACCGAGCTCGATATTTGGAATTACATCTGGCAAGAAAATATCTACGTCAATCCACTCTATTTCGCGAAAGAGCGACCGATGGTTCGTCGCGGCGAACAGTTGATAATGGTTGATGATGAGAGGTATCCGTTACAACCCGGCGAAAAGCCAGAGATGATGATGGTTCGCTTCAGAACTCTTGGATGTTATCCCCTGACAGCAGGCGTCGAATCAACTGCAACGACTATGGAAGAGGTAGTCGAAGAAATCACGGGCGTTCGCCTCAGTGAGCGCGCAACGAGACTGATTGATGGCGATAAAGAAGATTCAATGGAGAAGAAGAAGCGCGAGGGCTACTTCTAGTCAAAGATTGGACCCACGGTGCGAGACCTCTTGATCTCGAAAAACCCTGGGTAGGAAGCTACATTGACGACGCCATCCCAGAGTTTGCCCGCAGCTTCACCCTTAGGCGCCGGAGAAATCACCGGTCCAAAGAATGCGAAATCACCCACTTTGATCAGCGGAGTTCCAACATCGTTTCCAACGAGTGATATGCCTCGCTCATGACTTTCGATAATTGAAGGGTTGAGCGATTCATCATCCATTCGCTCAACTAAGTTCGAAGGTAGGCCCACCTCAGCAAGTGCTTCTGTCAGCAACTGCTGACCCACCTCCATCTTCTTCAAATGGATTCTGGTGCCAATCGCGGTGTACATCGGCAAGACCACCTCTTGGCCATGTGCCTGCTTCGCCGCCATGATGACGCGAGTAGTGCGCCATGACTTTGGGAAATTGTCTTTGTACTTCTCATTGGTGGTTTCTCGATTGAGGTGTGCGAGTGAAAAGATATTGAAAGTCACATCGATATCGCGGACCTTCTCAACTTCCAAGATCCACCGCGATGTCATCCAAGCCCACGGGCAAATCGGATCAAACCAAAATTCTGCTTTCTGCTTACTCACTCTGCTCCTCCAAATCGTCGTTCTCGCTCTGCATAGATCTCAATCGCCTTCCAGAGCGTTAATCGATCCACGTCGGGCCAGAGTACATCCATAAAGACCATCTCTGCATAGGCAGATTGCCACATCAAGAAATTGCTGGTCCGCTGTTCGCCTGATGAACGAAAGAAGAGGTCGACATCATTCATTTTGGGTTCATCGAGATACTTACTAAAAAGTTTCTCCGTCACCGCTTCGGGCTTCACGCGCCGTTTCGCTACATCACTGGCGAGTGCTTTTGCGGCATCGACAATCTCAGCCCGGCCACCATAGTTGATACACATATTGAGCGTCATTGCTGTATTCCGCTTCGTTAAACGCTCAGCCTCTTCTAACTCTTTGATGACACTGGCCCAGAGTCGCTGCCTTCTGCCGACCCATCGAACTTTGATGCCACGTTCATGCATTTCATCGCGACGTTTTCTGATGACGTCACGATTGAAATTCATCAAGAATCGAACTTCTTCAGGACTTCTTCGCCAATTCTCAGTGGAGAAGGCATAGACACTTACCTCTTTGAGCCCAATCTCAAGAGCCCCTTCGACAACATCGAATAAAGCTTTCTCTCCCGCCTCATGACCCTTGGTCCTCGCCATCCCACGTTGCTTTGCCCATCTGCCATTTCCATCCATCACTATCGCGACGTGACGAGGGAGCGCCTCTGCTTTGATCTTTGGTGGCTTTGCACCTGATGGATGTGGCGTCGGTTTTCGATATTTCATACTGCCTGCTCACTGGAATGGCGAAGTGGACTCTCACTCAAAGTCCGTTCCACGAAAGGTAGCGAACGAAGGCCTCGCTCGATATGCCACTGAAGATATGCAGCGACAAGTCCTGATGCCTCACGACGGCTCTTCACCTCACTGATGCTAGCCCGACTCCAGTTCCCACTCAGCAAATCTCCGAGCAATTCCAGCGTCTCGGCCGCCGGTGTCGCTGAAGCAGAGGGTCGACACTTCCCACAGACTGATCCGCCGCCGACAAGTGAGAAGTAGCGATGCGGGCCGGGTAGTGAGCAGATTGAGCAATCTGTTGTCGACGGTGCAAATCCTGCAACTTCAAGCGAGCGAAGTAGATAGGCATCCAAAATCAAAAGTGAATCGTATTTCTCGTGAGCGAGTGCTCGAAGCGCACCCACCACTAACTGAAACTGTTGGTTTGCTGGCTCACGCTCATTACTCGTGAATCGCTCTGCTGCTTCCAAAATGGCATGCGCCACTGTCCACTTCTGATAATCATGCGAGATCTCATCACCATAGTTCTCGATACCTTCTGCTTGCGTGATGGTGTCAAGATTCTTTCCTATATAGAGTTGAAGATCGACATGGCTTGCTATCTCCAGGCGTGCACCAAACTTCGACTTGGTTCGTCGAACACCTTTAGCTACTGCTCGAAGACGACCATGATCTCTCGTAAGCAGGGTAATGATTCGATCGGCTTCACCGAGCTTATGCGTCCGAAGTACAACTGCTTGGTCGCGGTAGAGAGCCACGGCCAAAGAGTAGTTAGCGCTCCTAGCGAAGGGCGCGATTGACCGCCGAGATAATCGCTTTAAGTGAGGCAGTCGTGGTGCTGGGGTCGATTCCCACGCCCCAATAGACCGACTTCGACGCAGAACCGTTGGCAATCTCGCACTCAAGATACGAAGCCGCCTTTGCATCACCACCAGCGCTCATCGCATGCTCGTAATAATCAAGGATCGAAAGTTTGACACCGAGTTTGCCGAGCGCATCCGAGAATGCCGAGATCGGACCATTACCCGATCCACTGATCTCACGCTTCTGGCCACCGTCAGTGATTGAAGCAGTGAGTTCTACCTCTTTGCCCATTTCAGAACGCTCTGACATCCCTAAGAGTTTGAATCGGCCCCACGGCGCAACATCAGTAGTCAACTCGGCTGGAAGATATTCATCAACGAAGATTTTCCACATCTCGTCAGCGAGAACCTCGCCACCTTCTGAATCTGTCTTTGCCTGAATGACTTGACTGAACTCGATCTGAAGGCGCCTGGGCAAGTCGAGTTGATGTTCGCTCTTCATGAGATAAGCAACGCCACCTTTTCCTGATTGGCTGTTGACTCGAATGACCGCTTCATATGTTCTACCGATATCTTTCGGATCAATCGGAAGATATGGCACAGCCCAGGTAAATCTTTCAACCGGTGTCTTTGCGGCCTCAGCATCTTTTTCAAGATGTTCGAAGCCTTTCTTGATTGCATCTTGGTGCGAGCCTGAGAATGCAGTGAAGACGAGGTCGCCGCCGTACGGATGGCGCTCGGGTACCCGAAGTTGGTTGGCATATTCCACCGTGCGTCTGATGGCAGGGATATCAGAGAAGTCGATCTCTGGATCGATACCGTGACTCATCAAGTTAAGGCCAAGTGTTACGAGACAGACATTGCCGGTGCGCTCGCCATTTCCAAAGAGAGTTCCTTCGATTCGATCCGCACCTGCGAGATATCCGAGCTCTGCCGCTGCAACCGCCGTTCCGCGGTCGTTATGCGGATGAAGACTGAGGACGATCCCCTCGCGCCGCGCGAGATTTCTATGCATCCATTCGATGGAGTCGGCATAAACATTAGGGGTCGCCATCTCCACCGTGGCTGGAAGATTGATGATGGTCTTCCACGACGGTGTTGGTTGCCAAATCGCCGTAACCGCATCACAGACTTCGAGTGCGTACTCGACCTCAGTTCCGGTATATGACTCTGGTGAATACTCGAAGAAGACCGTCGTTCCTTTAACTGAATCGACTTTGCTGAGGCAATACTCGGCGCCATCAGTTGCAATCTTTTTTATCCCAGCCTTGTCTTGACCGAAGACAACTCTTCGCTGCAAGGTCGATGTTGAGTTATAGAGATGGACGACCGCCTGCTTTGCGCCTTTGATTGATTCGAAAGTCCGATCGATCAACTCATTCCTTGCTTGAGTCAAAACTTGAATCACCACATCATCAGGGATCATCCCCTCTTCGATGATCCGGCGAACGAAATCAAAATCAGTCTGTGACGCTGAAGGGAATCCGACTTCGATCTCTTTGTAACCCATCTTGACCAAGAGATTGAACATCGCAATCTTTCGCGACCAATCCATCGGATCGATTAAGGCTTGGTTTCCATCTCGAAGATCTACTGAGCACCACTTGGGAGCCTTCGCCATCTTCTTTGTCGGCCATGTTCGATCGACAAGGTCAATCGGAATAAATGAGTGGTAGCGCGAGATGGGCATTGCGCTCTTCTTCTGATTTGGGAATGTCATTTCTCTTCTAACTCCTATTGCGGCTTCTACTGTGCCTTCTAATGTGGTTTCTACTGTGGCCTCTATTGACGGCAAAATTTTTGACTGGGTGTTGCCGATATCGCTTTCTCCCGCGACGAGGGAACCGGCTATTTGGCCCCGTCGCGGCAGCGAAGGAGGAGGAGTGATACTGAGAGCAAACCGGCTTTCACTAACGCGGAATCAAAAATGCCTAATCCGCGCGCGCCGCTGAACGAGTTGCTCGACATGCGCTGAATCCTACCTTGCCATTTCTATAGGACGAAATTCTCTGCCGATAAAGCTTCAGAGAACAGGTAAGTATCTATCCAATTCGAAGGCAGTGACTTGGCGTCGATACTCCTGCCACTCGGCTCGCTTGTTTCGAAGCACATATTCAAAGACAGGTTCTCCTAGAACTTCTCGAACAAGTTCGCTCTTCTCCATCGAAGCGATCGCCTCGCTCAAACTTGCTGGAAGTGAATGTGCCGGCGCATCGTCATCAAGGCGGTACTCGCCCTTGATCCCCGCAAGTCCCGCCGCGACGATGACCGAGAAGGCAAGATATGGATTACACGCGCTATCAGGTGATCGAACTTCTATTCGAGTAGATACTTCTTTCTTCGGCTTATACATAGGGATTCTCACCAAGGCAGAGCGATCATCGCCACTCCATGACGCCTTCGCAGGTGCCTCATGACCGCCGAGTAATCGCTTGTACGAGTTAACCCATTGATTAGTGATCAACGTAAATTCAGGTGCATGCTTGAGAACTCCAGCGATAAAAGATCGACCAATCTTTGACAGTTGCCACTTTGCACCCGCCTCAAAGAAAGCATTCTTTTCGCCAGAGAAGAGTGAGAAGTGTGTATGCATACCCGAACCAGCAAAATCGGTAAATGGCTTTGGCATAAATGAGGCGTGAAAGCCTTGATCGAGTGCTACCTCTTTCACTACATGCCTGAAAGTCATGATGTTGTCGGCAGTTGATAGAGCATCTGCATATCGCAGATCAATCTCTTGTTGTCCCGGTGCGCCTTCGTGGTGAGAGAACTCAACTGAAACTCCCATTGCCTCCAACATCGTGATTGCTTGACGACGAAAGTCATGACCAACCGCACTCGGCGTGTGATCGAAGTAGCCACCTTGATCGACCGGGATCGGTACTTCACCAGTCTTAGGCGTTGACTTGAAGAGGAAGAACTCAACTTCAGGATGGGTGTAGCAAGTGAAACCCATATCCGCTGCTCGTTGCAGAGTTCGCTTCAAAACATGGCGCGGATCAGAAGGTGACGGCGAGCCATCTGGCATAGCGATATCACAGAACATACGAGCGGCGCCGGGATTCTCGGTGCGCCAGGGCAAGATTGAGAAAGTTTGCGGATCAGGTTTTGCCAACATATCTGATTCACTGACACGAGCGAAACCTTCGATCGCAGATCCGTCGAAACCAATTCCCTCTTCGAAGGCAGTTTCAAGTTCTGCTGGTGCGATCGCAACTGATTTAAGGAAACCAAGGACATCCGTGAACCAGAGTCGAACGAAACGAATATTGCGCTCTTCCAGAGTACGAAGGACGAAATCGCGCTGTCTACCTGAAGTATCTGAATCGGGGAACATGCCCCGCAGTCTGCCAAGTGAGTGTTACGGGGATGTTAATCAGGGTGGTTATCGAATGTATGTGGCCCCATTGACATCGAAAGTTGCGCCGCTGAGGTGGCGATTCTTGCCGCTTGCAAGAAATGCTGTGAGCTCTGCGATCTCTTCGGGTGGCACCCACTCTCCCATCGCAAGACGAGCCGTGATGACATCTTCGCCACCCATCGACTTCGCAGAATTCTCACTCATTGCAGTTCTCACGATTCCTGGCGCAATCAGATAAGCGAAGATTCCGGACTTGCCATACGCGCGAGCTACTGTCTTCAATAGGGCAGCAATCGGAGCCTTCGATGCCGCGTAACCACTCAACCGCGGATTACCTGAACCTTGCTGTGCTGCCCAACTCGTCATTCCAATAATGGTTCCGCCACCGATTTCAAGGAAGTGATTGACAGCTTTGCGAATCAATAGTGCAGTAGAGCGCACATTGACTTGCAGCGCTTGATCAAATGCATCACGCCATACATCTTCACTATCTTCGAGTGAAGCCTCTGGCATAACCGCGGCATTTGCGATCACGATATCGATTCGACCTTTCCAAGCTTCTGCTTGCTTCCAGAGCGTTGCATAGCCATCAGAACTTGCGAGATCGGCTCCGATCAAAGTCGCTTGCTGAGCTCCTGCGCCTGCGATTGCTGATTCTGCGCCAGCTCTATCACTGCCATAGTGGGCGATTACTGATGCGCCGCCCGCAATCAGACGAGAAGTGATTGCGCTTCCAATTCCTTTCGAAGCACCGGTAACAAGTGCGACTCGACCATCTAAATTCTCAAGCACGCTATCTCCTTACTTGCCATCTTTCGTTCGCATATCGGACCTTGCCAAGAGCGCAGAATCAGCTTTTCACTCGATTGTTACGAAAGGCTCGTATCATTCGACTGCCATGAGTGAGAGTAATGCTGAGGATGTAACGGGCGCTAGTGTGCACCCATCCGAGAATCTTGATTTCTTTTACCATGATCAGCGATTGAGCGGTACGAGTGGCGACTCGATTGCATCCGCAATGGTGCGTAATTCGAAATTAATCTGCCGCGAAAATGAATCTGGCGAGCCACGTGGGATCTTCTGTGGCATGGGCGTCTGTAATGAGTGCCAAGTCGAAGTGGATGGCGAAAGTGGTGTGCTCGCATGCATGCGCTCGCTTCACGCCGGCGCAAAGATCCACCGGCAGGAGCAACATCGTCACAGCCCAACTGGTCCCGCCGGGAGTGAGCTCATCCCGCCAGCACTCGATGAGATAACTCTCAACCCAGATTTGCTGATAATCGGTGGCGGGCCGGCAGGACTCTCACTCGCAAGATCTCTTATTAAAGATGGCCTGAGCCCAGATTCCATCATCATCATTGACGAACGAAAGAGCCTAGGCGGTCAATATTTCAAACAGCGTCAGATAAAGATGCAGGGGACTTCTTCCGATCAAGGCTTGGATTCACAATTTCGCGAAGGTGCAGAGTTGATCGACTCCGTTCGAAAATCTGGCGTTCGCATCATGCAAGGCATAACAGTCTGGGGCGCATTTGACCACGATCACATCGCCGCATTCGACTCAAGCCATCGATACATCTTCAAGCCTCGCCAGTTAGTTCTCGCAACAGGTGCATACGAACGCGGCATTCCAATGCCCGGCTGGACTCTGCCTGGAGTGATGACAACAGGTGCTGCACAGACTCTTCTTCGAAGTTATGCCGTCTCACCCGGAAAAGAAGTTCTCGTTTCCGGAAATGGCCCGCTCAATCTCCAGATGGCGGCAGAGTTAAGTAAACATGGAACCAAAGTCGTTGCCCTGGTTGAAAGCGCGCGTATCTTCTCGCCTCTCTCACTTATTCTGACCCTCGCCCTGGGAATCATCTCCCCGACGATGGCACTTCGTGGACTGGGTTATTTCCTCACCATCAAGCGAGCAGGAATCAGATATATCTCAGGCGCAGCAGTAAGTAGCTTTTCCGGTATCACCTCAGTGGAGCGGGCGAAAATTTCCTCAGTAGATGGAAAGAAAAACCCTCGAGTGATTGCTGAACTCGTCGTAGATTCAGTTGCGATGGGATTTGGCTTCATCTCATCAAATGAATTGGCACGAAATCTCAGATGTGATCACGAGATTGATCCGATCACATTGGGTTTGAAAACCACGACACGGATGGACGGCAGGACGAGTCAAGAGTGCATCTGGGTCATCGGAGATAGTGCAAGTATCAATGGCGCACAAGTTGCAAAACTTCGCGGCACATTACTCGCTACATCACTCCTTCATGCTTTGACCTCACGGCGAAGGCCCTTGCGTGCAGCGCTCGCTCGCATCCGCCTCTATCGCCATCTACTGTTTCAGCGGGTGCTCTGGAAGATCTATCGCTCTCCGCGAATCTTCGATCAGTTTGCTACACGAGAGACAGTGATCTGTCGCTGTCTGAGCATCACTCAAGGAGAGTTGATTGATGACTTACGCGAGGATATGACTTCGGCAGGTGCATTGAAACGAGTCAGTCGCGTGGGAATGGGTAAATGCCAAGGTAGATATTGCGCGCCATTCGCACAAAAGTTGATTGCAGACCAAACTGGAGTCGAACCAGATAGTTACTCTGGGTTTGCACCGCAGGTTCCGATCAAGCCAACAAGTATCTCCACTATCGCCTACTCGTGAGTTAACTACGGTCTTACTAAAGGTGTGCCCGCGCTAGTATTCGAAGATGAGTGAAGAATTCCTGGATAAGTCCAAGGATTTCGTCCAGTCTCTCGACAGAGGACTTTCAATCATGAAGGTCTTCAACGCGGAGAATCCAAAGTTAACGCTCTCAGAGGTCGCAGAGCTGACTGGTTTCACTCGAGCGACGGCAAGGCGTTTTCTTCTCACACTAGAGTCACTCAACTACGTTGGAAGTTCTGGTCGATATTTCTTTCTGAAGCCACGCGTTCTTGAACTCGGTTACGCCTATCTCAACTCCTTCAGCCTCGTCTCTATTGCTCAAGGACATCTCGAAGAGATGGCCACTGAGGTCCGTGAGTCATGCTCCGCCTCTGTCCTTGAGGGACAGAACGTCATCTATGTATGTCGAGCAAGCGGAAACCGCCTGATGACAATCAATCTTGCTGTCGGTACACAACTTCCTGCCTATGCCACCTCAATGGGGCGAGTCCTTCTCGCTTCCATGAGCGAGGCAGAGCTCGATAACTACTTTGCTTCAGCACGCTTTGAAAAATTTACCCCTACGACCGTAACGGATCAGAGTGAACTTAGAAAAATCATCGAACAAGCCCGAAAGGACGGATACGCCGTCATCGTCGGCCAACTTGAAGAGGGCGTCGAATCGGTCTCGGTTCCCATACGCGGAAAAGATGGAAAAGTTCTCGCTGCTGCGAATGTGAGCGCACATCCCTCCAGAATTTCCCAGGAAGAACTAGTGACAAAACTGCTTCCTCGATTGCAAAGGTGCGTCGCCGAAATAGAACGAGATTTGCACCTGCAGAATTAAGTTCTGATTCGTAGTTTCGAGCTTGCTCAGATCTGATCGATGCAGATGTACTTAATCTCCAAGAATTCTTCAATACCGTGCTTCGACCCTTCACGTCCCACGCCAGATTCTTTGACGCCTCCGAACGGTGCACCTTCGTAAGAGATCAATCCGGTATTGACTCCGACTACCCCAGCCTCGAGAGCTTCAGCTACTCGCCAGACGCGGGCATTGTCGCGTGTAAAGAAATAGGCAGCGAGTCCGAAAGGCGTGTTGTTAGCGATACGAATTGCCTCGTCATCACTAGTGAACTTAACGATTCCCGCTAATGGTCCAAAGGTCTCTTCCTGGCAGACCAACATTTCTTCTTTGACTCCAGTGAGAATTGTTGGCTCGAAAAACGTTGCGCCAAGTGGCGAGCGCTTTCCGCCAGCAACGACTTGTGCGCCGGCTTTGAGCGCATCATTAATATGACTTTCGACCTTCTCGACAGCGCTCTCGTTGATGAGTGGGCCCTGCTTGGTCTCCGGATCCAAACCATTACCTACTCGAAGGCCTGCAACAGCCTTCTTTAATTCCTCGACGAAGCGATCGTGTATTCCTGCCTGCACAATGATGCGGTTAGCGCAGACACATGTCTGCCCGCTATTTCTAAACTTCGAAGCAATCGCCCCGGTGACTGCGACATCGATATCGGCATCATCAAAGACAATAAGTGGCGCATTTCCACCAAGTTCCATTGCTACTTTCTTCACCGTTTGCGCTGAGGCTGCCATCAGCGCTTTACCAACTTCGGTGGAACCAGTGAATGAGAGTGCGCGGACTAAAGGATTACTCGTAATTTCTTGTGCGACCATTCTTGGGTTTCCAACGATCACGCTGAGTACGCCGGCTGGAACTCCAGCACGATGAGCGAGTTCTGCCATGGCAAGCGCCGAGAGAGGCGTATCGGTCGCTGGCTTGATCACCATTGAGCATCCGGCAGCAAGTGCCGGTCCTGCCTTCCTTGCGATCATTGCCATCGGGAAATTCCATGGCGTGATTGCTGCCGTGACTCCGATTGGTTGCTTGATCGTCAGCAGACGGCGGGATGCGACATTTGTTGGGATCGTCTCACCATAGAGACGTTTACCCTCTTCGGCGTACCACTCGATAAATGATGCCCCGTAAGTGATCTCGCCACGAGACTCAGTGAGAGGTTTACCCTGCTCAGCGGTAAGAATCACGGCAAGATCCTCGACGTTATCCATAATCAGCTGGTACCAGGAGCGCATGATTTTCGATCGCTCTAGCGCGGTCAGCTTTGACCACTTCTCGAACGCACTCTGCGCGGTTGAGATTGCTTCTTTAACGTCATCAACCGTAGCCATCGCCACGTCAACGATTCGCACTCCTGTGGCCGGATTGATTACTTCACGTTTGGAACCATCCGAAGAGTCACGCCATTTTCCATCGATAAACAATTGACTCTTAACCAACGTTGGATCTTTGAGTAGGTCGGCAAGTGATTTTTCGGATGAGTACATGTTGAGAAGTCTAAGACAGTCACGCCATGGGCCCGTCAAAAGCGATATATCAAGGTTGTTATCAGGCACACCCACCGCAAATCTAGACATCGATTCCTGACATCACTACCCTCGTGAATGCACTCCTGCAAAATGCGCTATTCGAACAGGTGAGAGGGGATTCAATGTCACTATCGCTCTCGGAGAAGGATCGACGGTTCTTCTTCCATCCATTTACCGCACTGAAAGCGCATGAAGAAAGTGGCGGCAAGATCATCGCCTCAGGTCAAGGATGCACTCTTACCGATGTCGATGGTGGTACCTACCTTGATGCGATGGCAGGGCTTTGGTGTGTAAATCTCGGTTATGGCAATCAACGTCTCAAAGAGGCCATCTCTGATCAGGTAACAAAGCTCTCCTACTATCACTCATTCTCAGGAATGAGCACCGACCTTGCAGTGGAACTCTCTGAGCGAGTGATTTCACTTGCCCCCAAGAATATGGCGAAGGTCTTTTTTGGTAATAGTGGTTCTGATGCTAATGACACCAACGCAAAAATCATCTGGTTTTATAACAATGCCATCGGCCGTCCCGAGAAGAAAAAGATTATTTCGAGATTTCGTGGTTATCACGGAGTCACGGTCCTTTCCGGAGGGCTAACTGGCCTGAAGAATCTTCATGAAGGATTTGATCTCCCGCTCTCGATGATTCGACACGCACGTGCGCCACATCGTCTCTGGGAGAAAGCGCCTGGAATGAGCGATGCCGATTTCGCAGATCAACTTGCGCGCGAGCTTGAAGAGATGATTATCAATGAAGGTCCAGAGACCGTGGCGGCTTTTATCGCAGAGCCGATACAAGCTGCTGGTGGCGTCATTGTTCCTCCCGCTGAATATTTCCCCGCAATCCAAAAGGTCTTGAAGAAATACGACGTCATGCTGATAGCAGATGAAGTTGTCACTGCCTTTGGTCGTCTTGGCACGATGTTCGCATCTGATCTCTTCGGATTAGAGCCTGACATCATCACCGTCGCGAAGGGTCTGACCTCGGCATACATTCCGCTCTCTGCATCTATCGTCTCTGAGCGAATTTGGAAGGTATTGCGAGATGGTTCTGAAAAGTATGGCGCATTCGGACATGGCTATACCTATTCGGCTCACCCGATTGCGGCGCGCTGCGCATTAGAGACACTTCAGATCTTGGAAGAAGAGCGAATGCTCGAGCGAACTGTGAAGCAAGGTGCTCTGATGCATCAACTCCTTCAAGAGACTTTTAAGGATCATCCACTTGTGGGAGAGATTCGAGGCAAGCACTTGATTGGTGCAATTGAGCTTGTCGATAAGAAGAGCCCGGCAAAGGCCTTCGATCCGGGCGACAAAGTTGCGATTCGAGCTGCCAAGCGGTCGATGGAATTAGGTGTGATCACTCGAGCACTTCCAGCCGCAGACACTCTTGCATTCTCGCCTCCATTCGTCGTAACCGACTCCGAATTAGAGAAGATGGTCGCCACAGTTCGCACCGCCGTGGACGAG
>RGOY01000070.1 GCA_010028225.1 Actinomycetota bacterium | reverse complement strand
ATCAAGAGAAATACCGTCGCCGTAGTTACAGATGGTTCGGCCGTTCTCGGACTTGGAAATCTTGGCCCTGAAGCAGCGCTTCCCGTGATGGAGGGTAAGGCCGCGCTCTTCAAGCGCTTTGCCGATGTCGATGCCTGGCCAGTCTGCATCGACTCCCAAGATGTCGACGAAATAGTTCGCACAGTTCAACTCATCGCACCTGTCTACGGTGGCATTAATCTTGAAGATATTTCTGCGCCTCGTTGCTTTGAAGTCGAGGCACGACTTCGAAAACTTCTCGATATCCCGGTCTTCCACGATGATCAACATGGAACGGCTGTCGTAGTCCTCGCTGCTCTTCGTAACGCTTTGAAGTTAGTGAAGAAGGACTTGAGCTCTTGCAAGATTATTCTCAATGGCGCTGGTGCCGCTGGTACCGCCATCGCACGATTGCTTGCACTTGCGGGGGCGAAAAACATCATCGGATTTGATAGCCATGGCGTCATCAACAAAAGTCGTGAAGCAAATAGTGATATGAGAAAGTGGTTCATCGAGAACTGTAATCCTGAGGAATTCTCTGGAAACTTATCTGACGCTATGAAAGGTGCCGACATCTTCATCGGTGTGAGGACCCAGAGATTGACCCTGCGATTGCACGCAAGCATGCGGCAGTCGTCGCCACCGGAAGAAGCGATCAGCCAAATCAGATCAATAATGTTTTGGCATTTCCGGGGATTTTCAGGGGCCTACTCGATGCTGGTGCGAAGAAAATTACTGATGAGCTCTTGGTCGCCTGCGCAGATGCGATTGCTTCCTGTGTCAGCGAGTCACAACTCAATGCATCATTTATTGTGCCCAGCGTCTTTGATCCCACAGTAGTGAAAGCAGTCGCAGAGGCTGTGCGAGTGGAAAGTAAAGCCTGATTTTACGCTTAGCTTTTTTCTGATGATTTCAGTGGCAAGAACTCACGAAGTGCATAGACCATCGGCGACTTCGCACATCGCTGCATTGCATCAACTTCACCCAAGATGATGGTGTGATCATGTGTAGCTACGCGTTGCGTGGTGGTGCAATGAAGGCGCGCTACTACCCCATCAAGAAGCGGAATGCCATCTTCTCGCCGTTGAAATTCAAGACCGGCGAACTTATCCGGCACTCCCTTTTGTGCGAAGCGCTTGACTAGTTCCTGTTGATCATCGGCTAAGAAGTGAACGACCCACTTCTCGGCCTTGATCCAATAAGGATAAGAGCCTGATGCGTGGTCGACGGTCCAGAGTAAGAGCCTCTTCTCGAGTGAGATTGAAGTCAGGGAATTACAGAGAATCCCAAGCGGCCTTGAACCATCTTCATCTCGAAGCGAAGTAATAATCGCTACTCCTGTGGGCCAGGTCGACATCACTGATTTGAAGGAAGCGGGGTCAACTTCGGGATGCAGGTACTCCATCTATTTCATCGGCTATTTCTTTACTCTGCCGATAAGTAAAGTTTCGAGCCAGCTATTTGGCTCCTTCTGACCCGAATGCTCTTCGAGAAAATAATCGGATCCATCTTTTCCACACATTCTCAAAACTCTCTCCGAACCTCCGGGGTGACGACGAATGAAGGAAGTCAGGTCATAGACCGATCCATCAACAATGGACCAACAGTCGTCAGCACTCGAATGCTTAGTTACCTCTTCTAGAGTGAATACATCCTGGCTCAGTGCAATAGGCACTTTGCTCGATTCATATTTCGCCTTCCAAACAGATTCGGCCCCTGAGTGTCCGACCAGGAAAGTCAGAACAAGGCTCGCCACAGCAACTACACCAACCACGCCCCCGAGAAGATCGCCTAGTCGCTTCGAAGGTCGATAGATCGCAAAGAAAAGATAGATGCTGAAAGAGCCATAGAGCGCTGCCGCAACAAAGACCAAGGAGTTGCCCCACTCCGCATGCTCCTCGGGAAGACCCACGGCTGCAGCTAGTGATTGACCTGATGATGCAGCAGCGATAACCCCCAACGTAATGAGCGCAAGTGAGATGAGGATGATGTAATGAAAACGTCCGAGCCAACGTCGATTGAAAGTAAGCGCAGTCATAACAACTGCGATCAACGGCAGTAGCACCACAACTGAATGAACGATCAATGGGTGAAGCGGTAAGCCACGAAGTGATGCCCAAGTTCCGTAAGGAAGAAAATAAGTGCCGGTGATGATGAGAGCACCAATAAGAGAAGTCGCGATAAAGCGTTTCACGAGGCTGATTCTATTGGAACTTGCGTGTACCAGAATTCACGGTGATGGTCTGAGTGTGAGTATAGAAATCAAGTGACGCTTTACCTTGCTCACGCATCCCATATGAGGAGTCTTTATCTCCACCAAAAGGTGCATGGAAATCGACGCCAGCCGTCGGACCATTGACTTTCACCATTCCGGTTTCGAGTCGCTTAGAGATACGAAGCGATGCTTCGAGATCTGAAGTGTGAATCGATGCAGTAAGTCCATAGAGCACAGCATTTGCGAGCGCGATTGCCTCATCAGTGGTTGAAACGCTCGCAATATGTGTGATGGGTGCAAATACTTCTTCGCACATGAGTTGATGCACTGGCGGAATCGAATCTGTCAGTGTCGCGCTAGGAAGGTTCCCGCCGGTCTCATCTATTCTTCCACCCGAGATAACGCTTCCAACTTCTCTCGCCGAAGCCACTGCAGCGCAATAGTTCTTGTAAGAGTCAGAATGAATCAACGGCCCAAGGAAAGTCTTCTCATCTCTCGGATCCCCAGAAATAAGTTTCTCAGCACCTGCAACGAGAGAGTCGATAACTTCCGACTTACGCTTCTCATTTCCGACGATTATTATCCTTCGCGTCGCGGTGCACTTCTGCCCTGAATAACTGAATGCACCAATCTGGATATGACTTGCAAGAAGTTCAAGGTCCGCATCAGGTAGAACGATGGCTGGGCTATGTCCGCCCATCTCAGCCTGTACAGGTTTTCCAAGAGCTGCAGCTCTGGCAACAATGCCTCTCCCTACTTTCGCAGAACCAGTGAAAGAGATGAGATCCGCAGAATCAACTAGCTCGGCACCGACTTCTGATCCACCTGGCAGTACATTGAAAATTCCTTGAGGCAGTGTCTTGTTCATCAACTCTTGAAGAAAGAGCGCTGTCTTGGTGGCGAACTCACTTGGCTTGATAATCACTGCATTACCTACAGCGAGAGCAGGAGCCGCTTTCCAGAGCGGAATAGCAAGCGGGAAATTCCATGGTGTGATGAGACCTGCAACACCGTATGGACGACGTAAGGAGAGAATGAGATTCGGATCTAGTGTTGGAATCGAAGTTCCATCAGGATCAAGGACTGCTTGGCTGAAGTACTCAAGGATTGCGACCGCTCTTGCGAATTCCCCCCGAGCCTCTGTGATTGGTTTATTAACTTCATCAACCATCAAATCGACCATTTGGTCGCGATGAGTGATGAATGACTTCGCTACCGCTGAAAGCGCAGCAGATCGTGCGATTGGATTTGCAGACCAAGAGATCTGCGCTTTCCGGGCCGTTGCAATGAGATCGTTCATGCTCATCTTCTAGACCAAGAAACCTTCTGGAAATGGATCACTTGCATCCAGTGTCCACGTAGCTTCGCCCATCACCCATGCGCGTCCCCTGATAGTTGGAACGATTGCATCAAAATTTCCTACTCTGGTTCGCTCCTTGATTCTTCCTTCGAAGATCGAACCAATCCACGACTCATTGATTAAAACTTCTTCATCTCGCATCTCTCCCTTTGCCACCATCTGTGCAAGGCGAGCGCTGGTCCCAGTCCCGCAGGGTGACCGATCAAACCATCCGGGATGAATCGCCATCGCATTTCGCCAGTGAAGTCGCGAATCTCCAGGTGCAATGAAATCCACGTGGTGGCAGATTGCTATCTCTGGATTCTCAGGATGGACGGGTCTGTTCTGTTCATTGATGGCATCACTGATCCGAAGCCCTAGATCAAGGAATCTATTTCCGTTTTCTCGCTTGAAATCTAAGCCGACCCGTTCGATAGGGACGATGGCATAGAAATTTCCGCCATAGGCAATGTCATATCTGAGTTTGCCGAATCCTGAAACTTCGACCTCTTGGTCTTCGGCTAGAAGGAACGAGGGGACGTTGGTGAGCGTCACATGCTCGGCTTTGCCATCTTTGACCGCAACATCAACAACCACTAAACCAGCAGGAGTATCGAGTTTGATTGTGGTGACTGGCTCTGTGACTTTTACCAATCCTTTTTCCACGAGGACTGTGGCAACGCCGATCGTTCCATGTCCACACATAGGAAGACATCCCGATACCTCTATGTAGACGACTCCCCAATCAGCATCAGATCGAGTGGGCTTTTGCAAAATCGCCCCACTCATTGCCGAATGGCCACGCGGCTCGAACATTAACCACTTACGAAACCCATCAGAGTTCGCCATGAAGTGAGCTCGCCGCTCAAACATCGTCGAACCAGGAATCTCACCAAGACCATCAATAACGACACGAGTCGGCATACCTTCGGTATGGCTTTCGACCGTACGAACTGAACGGAGGATTTTGCTCAAGCGTTAAAGGCTTTCTTGAAGTGGAGATATTGCTGATGAAGCTTTTCCTTATCTTTCGAAGGCAATGCAAGACGCGGCAACCTTGTGGGCCCACCATAGCGACCTTCAAACTCCATCGTTGCCTTGATTGCTTGGATGAATTCCTTCTGACTGTCCCAGTGATAGAGATCATGAAGTGCTGCATAAAGTGGCCGAGCCCGCTCGAAATCACCGGCTACTGCAAGGTCATAGACCAACTTTGATTCTCGAGGCAAAGCATTTGTGAAACCTGCTATCCACCCGGAAATTCCGCCCGTTGCAAGTTCCAAGAGAACATCATCTGCGCCGACGATTACTTCGACGCGAGGAGCCAACTTGTGAATCTGCCAGACCCTACGAACATCGCCCGAGAACTCTTTGATTGCCACGATATTTGAAACCTCATCAGAGATCTTTCCTAAGAGCGAAGGTGTGAGATCGACTTTCGTATCGAATGGATTGTTATAGGCGATGATGTCGATGCCAGCTCTTGATACCTCTTTATAGTGAGCAATCACTTCATCATCGCTTGCTCGATAACCCGTAGGCGGTAGCAACATGACCGCTGATGCGCCTGCTTCTTTCGCATGCTCTGCCCACTCTCGGGCTTCGCGCGCACCGTATGCAGCAACACCAGGAACTACCTGAAAACCCTTTGGCGCAGCCTCAATAGCCGTGGTCACCATCTTCATGCGCTCTTCTCGGGTTAGAACTTGGTATTCACCAAGTGATCCATTAGGAATTACTCCGAGAGTTCCAAAAGATGCAAGCCAGGCGACATGATCTGCATATCGATCGTAATCAATCGAAAGATCTTCTCGAAATGGCGTTGCAGTTGCAGTGAGGATTCCTTGCCAAGGCTTTGTACTCATCGCTTCGCTACCTATCTCTTTCTATCTTTAAACAATCTATCTCTAAATCAATTCAAGTTCGCGTGCCGAGACATCATGCTAGTCGGAAAGCCCACCCAGCGTCACTACCCCACCAATTGGACGTATTGTCTCTCGATTTGCATCGCTTGAACCCTTCACATCACTTCTGGCGAAATCGATGATCTCTGCGACATTCCTCTGACAGATTCGACCTTGACATAGGCCCATTCCGGCGCGCGTGAAGAGTTTTGCAGTCCGCGCAGAGTCCGCGCCAAGTTCTTTTGCCGATTGCTTGATCTCGCCCGCGCAAACTTCTTCGCAGCGGCAGACGACTTCTGCATCATCAAGAGACTCAATCCATCCTTTTGAAATGGGATAGATCGCTCTCAGTCCTCGGGCAAAGAACCTTTCTCTCAATCGTCGCCATTTCAACAATATGGACTTTTCACTCAAAAGATTTCGCGCTGCAATCAAGCCCTCGGTGATTGCTAATTCATGCCCACCAATTCCCGTGATCTCACCCCCGGCCCAAACTCCATCGATAGAAGTTCTCTGGTTTGAATCGACTACAACAACTGCATCACCATTTTGAAACTTTCGCTCAAGCCCCAGGATGCTTGCAAGCGTCATATCAGGAGTAAATCCAAATGAAGTAGCCACAAGATCGGCTGGAATGAACTCTGCATCCAGCTTACTTCTGAGATCACTACCGACTCTACAAAGGTGAACACCGACGATTTTTCCGTTATCAGTCTTTGCTTCTCTGACTATTCTCTTTGAGAGCCTCTTTACGCCATGGCTTTTCATGAAAATCAAGAAGCCCAATGCTTCGACAATCTTGCTGGGATTGAGAAGAAAAGCCAACGTATTTCGCCACCACCGAAGAATGCTCTGCGCTTCGATAATCGTTACCTCAACCTCTATCCCACACTTCTTTGCTACTTCTTTGATCGTTTTAGCAACCGGCATGGCAAAGACACCACTTCCTGCGATCACAATTTTCTTTCCAGGAATAACTCGATACTCCTTAGCGAGACTCTGTAGCGCTCCTGCGCTCATTACTCCGGGATTAGTCCAGTTCTTGAATGGCAGGGTTCGCTCACTTG
>RGOY01000069.1 GCA_010028225.1 Actinomycetota bacterium | reverse complement strand
GATAGCAATCGCAGTCTCGGGGGAAACAACTGAATCCATTGGCGCAGCAATGAGTGGTAGATCAAACTTGTAGGCATCGATCTGCCACGCCGTTGACGCCTCTTCGTGGTCGCGGGTTCGGCGACTTGGGACGATTGCAATATCGTCAAAGGAGTAGGCAGTTCGCGAGCGCTTTCCTGGTGCTAACTCGATATCGGCCATGACTCGCTCCCTCTCCTGATTTCGCTACAACTCTGGGCTTAGTTCTTGGCTTGCCGGTAATTGGGCGCATCCGCGACATGCGCCACGTCATGGGGATGACTTTCTTGTAAGCCAGCGTAAGTAATCTGAACCAATCGGCCATCTCGTTTGAGATGCAAAATGTCAGGTGCACCGGCATAACCCATGCCACTTCGAAGTCCGCCAACGAGCTGGTGAACTACTTCACCGACACTGCCTCGATGCGGAACTTTTCCTTCGATGCCCTCTGGAACTAATTTGTCTTCGGCTAGGACATCATCTTGCATATAACGATCTTTCGAATAACTCTTCTTCTCACCACGACTTTGCATCGCGCCAAGTGATCCCATACCGCGATATGACTTGTACTTTCTTCCATCAATCTCAATTAACTCGCCCGGCGACTCATCGCAACCAGCAAGAAGTGAACCAAGCATCACTGAATCCGCACCCGCAACGATGGCCTTTGCGATATCTCCTGAATATTGCAACCCACCGTCAGCGATCAAAGGAACATCTGATTTCAAACAGGCCTTGGCCGCTTCCATAATTGCAGTGATCTGAGGGACGCCCACACCTGCCACAACTCGAGTCGTGCAAATCGAGCCAGGACCGACTCCGACTTTTACCGCATCTGCCCCCGCATTTATCAATGCCTGTGCGCCCGCTCTCGTCGCGACATTTCCACCAATCACCTCTTGCTCTGGAAATGCCTTTTTAATTCGCTCAATCGCATCAAGCACCGCACGGTGATGGCCATGAGCGGTATCAACGACAACGACATCCACTCCAACATCTATCAATGCCTGCGCTCGTTCAAATCCATCGTCGCCAACCCCGACAGCGGCGCCCGCCAATAACGATGCGCCTTTGACGAGTTTGACGTGAGTGACTTGTTCATCAACTGCGAGATTTCGATGGATGATGCCGATTCCACCAGCCCTGGCCATGGCGATCGCCATCGCCGACTCGGTAACGGTATCCATCGCTGATGACACAAGCGGCACTGAGAGGCGAATGTTTCGCGTTAGCTGTGTCGAAGTTTCAACCTCACTGGGCACCACATCGGAGGCATCTGGAAGAAGGAGAACATCGTCATAGGTGAGACCGAGCATCGAGACTTTCTCGTTGAAATCCGGCTTTAGCGCATCGGATCTATGAGCCTCAAACACTTGGTCATTCTAGCCACGAGAATTCACTTGTTTTCCGCCCGATTTACTCACTTCGGTTGCTAAGGGGATATCTATTCACCAATGGCGTGAATGATCTCCTGAACTGCGCGAGGTAGATCATCGACATGCACAACTTTTTGTTTCGATGGGGTCTGTGTCGGAAATCCAATTCCCTCTCGATACCAACCAGGTCCGCCCAAGACGATTCGTGGCGCAGGACGTACTGCTGGTATCTCTGCGAGCGCCTCAATATCGCCATTGCGTGAAATCTGGGCCCAGAGGAACACTGCTGGCGGGGCAGTTCGCTTCACAGTTGCGACAACAGCTTCAAGTGGCGTTCGTGCACCCAGGAAATGAGTTTCGATATCCATTTGAGAGAGAGCAACTTGAAGGGCGAATAGTGCAAGCGAGTGCGTCTCCTCGCCTATACAAGCAAGAAGGACAGGACGGGCATTCTTAGCGTTGGTGACCTCTTTGACCTCACCTTGCAAAATACTTTTGATGATCTCAGAGAACATATGCTCAACTTCGATACCAGAACCCGTGACAGCCCACTCGTCACCAATCAAAATCAAACAAGGAACAATCACTTCACTCCACGCGCGAATGATTCCGTTCTTCTTGACTTCAGAGGCAAGAAGCTCTTTGACGAATTGACGATCCATAGCTTGGGCCGCACGCATGAGTGAATCGACCAACTCTTCGCGCACTTCGAATTCACTTGGCATCAACTCAATGAAGTTCGCTTTGCTGATGTTCTCATCGCGCAGTTGCAGTGCTTGACCAGCTGCCTGTGATGGTGGAACTCCAGCAATCACAAGCTTTCTCATCAAAGTAAGTCGCGCGAGATCAATCGAGTTGTACCGTCGATGTTCTCCCTGTGTATGTCCTGAAGGACCTAATCCGTAGCGCCGATCCCAAGTCCGAAGAGTTGCAGGGGCTACGCCGAGGCGCCTCGCGACAGCTGCGACAGTTAGGGACTCGTCTTTAGCGTCGACAGTCACAGTTACCGAGGCTTTCTCTCGCTTTGCTTCGGAGGGCTTCACCCCCTAAGAGTGCGGTAAAGAACCTGCGCCTGCCACTTGAAAGCCTTGCTGGGCCTGCGCTTGCCCGGCTTAGCGAAACGATCAGACTGACCCCCGCCTCAACCTTCTGGGCATTTTCACAGCCCGCCACGCCGCTAGGGGGGCTTGAACAACCTATGAAGCGATTGCTACTCTCCCACCCAGATTGAAGTACGCCCAAAGGAAGCAGGAATACATATGACTGAAGTATCAAGACTTCCCAAGCCAGTATCAGCATCCTGGGAATGGCAGCAACAAGGTGCCTGCCGAACCCTGCCCACTGACATGTTCTTCCACCCTGAAAACGAGCGTGGTCCACGACGCAAGGCACGCGAGATGGCGGCCAAAGCAGTCTGTAACTCATGCCCTGTAATCGCGCAGTGTCGAGCACATGCGCTTGCCGTCCAGGAACCTTATGGCATTTGGGGCGGACTCTCTGAAGAAGAGCGAATCGAGATTATTTCACGATCACAGCGCCGAGGCATCTACTCAGTCTCGTAGTACCTCGAAAAGAAAACTTAATATTTCTTCTTTCATCTCCTCCTAAGGAAAAAGGGCCGAGAAGTCGAGTCTCGGCCCTTTTGCTTTTCTCTCAGAAAAGAAAACTGCTATTACCTCTTCTTAAAACCCTTCGGGCATTTCGGTGAAGTTCCAGAAACTTTCTTCACGATTTTTCCTTTGACACATGTAATCGACACTTTCGAAGATGACGTTGTCCCTTTCGCAGACGGAGTCGCGATAGAAGTCGCAGTAGGAGTCGCGATAGGAGTCGAAGCGGAGGCAGGGCTCGGAGTTGCAGTGGCAGTAATCGTCGGTGAAGGTGTGGGGGTTGGGGTAGGCGCGGCTTTCTTTTCTTGATTGAGCTTGACTCGAAGAGTCGGAGCCGAGAAAGTGAAGCCATATGCGCCGAGCATTAGCCAGCCACCACTCTCTTTCAAGTTGGTCGTCGCGACAACATTGGTACCTTCTTCGTTCGTGATTGAAACTTCAGCGATGACCGGAGCGTCGGTATAGCCATAAAGACAACGGGCAAACTCAGATCTCATTAATAGGTCATAGCGGCCTTGGAACACAGTCGTGCCATCAGCTAGGTATCTCAGCCCAGCAACCTGATACTTCAGTTCACCATCGGTGAATGCAGGAGGTTGACTCTCATAAGTCACCGCATTGGTGGCAACTACTCCGATCAAAGTTGAGAGTGGTTCTTTTAGAAGACTAGAGACTCGTAACGAGCAGGAATTCGCCTGTCCAGAGAGTGATCGCATCGACCAGGTATCAACAAGCTTGTTGGATTTCTTCGAGAAGAATTTTTCGAAGTCCAAAAAGTTTTGCATTGCGCCACGCTGAGTCGCTTCGGTGTACATGCTGATATTGCCAGGCGGTAGGAACCCAGATGGGTCCTTGAACTTGCTCTTTACTTCATCTGGTGCCTCATCAGCATTGACGAGAGCAGTCGCCGATGGCACCTTGACCGGTGCAGCATCCATCTCAAGTCGATTGTTCTTCGCATCAATCGCAGTGATCTTGATATTCGGGTCAGTAAAGCGACCATGGAGCCATGAGGTGAGATAGTTACCGATTCGTATAGTCAACTTCACTCTCGAATCCTTAGGAAAATCTGTCACCTGACCACACTGGCCACTATCGATCCAGATGCAATTGCGATCGCCACCGATTCCCGAGATACCGACTACACCTGTTGGATTTGTCCTCTCCACGGTGCTGACAGGATCTTGAGTCGTAGTACCAAGTGTGTACGGCTCCACTCGAGCGCTAAATTCCTCGGCCCGCAAATTATTTCCGGACTTGAGAAGCTTGACTCGGACGGTTACTGCAAAGTCGCTGACTTTGCCTGCGCTTTTCAGGGATGGAACACTCCAGAGAGAGATGTTCGAGCCGGCTGGAAGTCCGATATCCGGCTGTGCCGGGAAGGCGAGTTTGCCGATTGTCTTTTGATGTGTAGCAGTTCCTCCTGAAGTACCTTCAGATTTCACTTCAAGTGCTTCGATGCAGTTGATCTCACTCGCACTCTGACAGACAGGGAGCATGGCAAAAACTTCTGCATTACTTGCACATTTCGAATCATCTAATCCGGAACAGAGATATTGAGCACCACCAGCTTGCCAAGCAACTTGCGTTGCGACATATGAGGTTCCACTTCCCATGATTCCCGAGAGCGGCTGATGATCGGTGACGTTGACATCAAACGTTGTCGCTGCCTCTGCTGCCGTCGTGTTTGATTGCACGACGAAGATCAATCCGAGCAAGAGAGAAGTGATCGCAAGCCAGAGGAATCCGATTCTTCGCCGCTCCAACACCTGCATAGCGACATTCTAAGTCGGATTAGAGGTGTTCTCTAGGGTCTGGCTCCTTAGGATTTTTTCGAAGGCTGATCACTGTCGTCACTGCCAAAGCGCTAACAATGACGCCAAGTGAGAAGTTCAGCGAGATATGCGGGATGGTAACTGGTCCTATTTCATCAACCCCAATACCGTGTAGCGCTTCAATAACGAGTTTGACCCCGATGAATCCCAAGACAATTGCAAGACCTTTGGAGAGATAGATCAATCTTCTCAGCAGAATCCCGACTAAGAAATAGAGCTGGCGAAGACCCATTAGCGCAAAAGCATTGGCCATGAAGACGATATAGGGGTCGCGGGTAAGTCCGAAGATGGCGGGAATTGAGTCGAGGGCAAAGAGGATGTCAGTTGTTCCTAGTGCAACGAGTGCAAGAGTGAAGGTCGACCAACCTCGAGTACGAAGCTTTTTGATCAAATTCGATTCATCCCACTCATCCTCATCGGGATCTCCTGAGATGAGTTTGTACGCCGTCCAGAGCAAGATTGCGCCAAAGAGGAAGAAGACTGCGACAAATCTTTCAATCACAGCAGCACCGATGATGATGAAGATTCCGCGGAAGAGAAGCGCCATCAAAATACCAAGGAGCAAGACCATCTGCTCCTGCTCTTTCTTGACTCGAAGGCGCGAGAGAATGATGATGAAGACGAAGAGATTATCTATCGAAAGTGAATACTCGGTAATCCACCCTGCAAAAAATTCAGCACTCGCTGCCGAACTCTCCCAACTTCGCATCGTGATACCAAAGATAATTGCAGCAGAGACATAGATGAAGGTCCATCGAATGCGAGTTGGAAGTTCACTTGCTTCAGTTGATGCCAAGAAAACGTTCATTTCACTCGCATTTCTCGAATCTATTGGCTATTAATGACTAAATTAATCAAGCGGATTCCTGCTTTCGCAAGAACCCGCTTAATCTACTTCACAAAGTTCAGATTCTTTCTGAACTGATCACTCATCGTCTCTATTCACCGACCGTCAATCTTGCGGCCAGTTGAAGGTCGATTAGTGGCTATGGCCTCCTGGTCCATGGCTATGGCCATGTCCGGCAGCTTCTTCTTTCTTCTCCTCAGGAGTCTCGAAGACGAGAGCTTCTGTGGTGATGAACATCGCTGCGATCGATGCAGCATTGGCGAGCGCAGAGCGCGTCACCTTCACTGGATCGATAACGCCTGCCTTAACTAGATCGCCATATTCATCAGTAGCTGCATTGAATCCTTCATCTTTCTTCAATGCCTTCACCTTTGAGACGACTACATATCCCTCTTGGCCCGCATTCTCTGCGATCCAACGAAGCGGCTCTTCGCATGCTTTGCGCACGAGTCGAACACCAACTGCAGCATCGCCTTCGTAACCGAGATCATTGTCGAGGACGGTTGATGCATGCACGAGTGCTGCACCTCCACCCACGACGATTCCCTCTTCGACTGCTGCGCGAGTAGCAGAGATGGCATCCTCAAGGCGATGCTTCTTCTCTTTCAACTCAACTTCAGTATGTGCGCCGACTTTGATGACGCAGACGCCACCAGCAAGTTTCGCCAGACGCTCCTGCAACTTCTCTCGATCCCAGTCTGAGTCAGCGACTTCGATCTCACGGCGAATCTCACCGATGCGACCTTCAACCGCCTTGCGATCTCCCGCGCCATCAACAATCGTGGTGTCATCCTTATCGACAACGATGCGACGTGCGCGACCGAGCATGTCGAGTGAGACCTGATCGAGTTTGAGACCAACCTCAGTTGAAATGACAGTTGCGCCAGTGAGGATTGCCATGTCCTGAAGCATC
>RGOY01000068.1 GCA_010028225.1 Actinomycetota bacterium | reverse complement strand
ATTTTTGATTCATCGTGAGAATATCTTGAATTACTTTTTATAAAAAGTCAAGAACTTAATACCACTTTGCGCCATTAGCTTTGATTCGCACCACATTCTCACCTTCTGCCTTCAGCAGCAGTGCATCGCTTTTGCTGACAGCTTCAAGATCGCAGGCTCGAAAATCCTTGATCTTATCAGCCCAAGTTAGGATTGGACCAAAATAATTGATGGTGCCGACCAGCATATATTTCTTACCGTCCTTGCAGCGTTCTTTTCTCATGATGAAGATATCTTGAACTACTTTTTTTAATTTGTCAAGACTTGACCACGCTTACGGTGATTTTTTCAGGACGCTCAATAGGATTGCCGAAAGCTTCATTGGCGCTCAATTTGGCAAATCTTTTGTTGATGGTGCGCACAGTAGTGGTCAAAACATTGCCACTAGCATATATGAAACTTACTTTCCAAGTCTTAACGAAGGGATTCATTGGAGTAAGAGTGACGACTTTTTATAAAAAATCAAGCTCAAAGTTCATCATCTTCGCCCAGCTCCTGGCGCAAAGAAAGCCAAGACTCGTAAGGGTCGTGGTGAGGCGTCAAAGGGAAAGACTGCTGGCCGTGGCGGTAAGGGAACACATGCCCGTAATACCGTCCGCGCCGGATTCGAAGGCGGACAGATGCCACTTGTCATGCGCTTGCCGAAACTCCGTGGATTTAAGAATCCTGAACGAGTCGAATTCCAAGCAGTCAATGTCGCGACCATTAACGCACTCTTCCCACAAGGAGGAAGCGTCTCAATCGATGACATGGTCAAAGCAGGTGCTGCTCGTCGAGGTCACTTAATCAAAGTCCTTGGCAATGGCGACATCTCAGTCAAAGTCTCGGTAGAGGCTCACGCGTTCTCCAAGTCAGCGGAAGAGAAGATTGCCGCTGCAGGCGGAAGTACGAAGACGGTATAGCCCATGTTGCAAGCGTTCGGTAGAGCACTAAAGACACCTGATCTGCGGGTGAAGATCATCTTCACTCTTTCGATCATGGCGCTCTTTCGCTTCGGTTCGATCGTTCCGACACCCGGAGTCTCCTATGAGGCGGTTCAGCGCTGCCTCGATGTCGCAGATACTGGTGGACTTTTTGGTCTGATCAATCTCTTCTCCGGCGGTGCTTTGCTGCAACTTTCAATCTTTGCTCTTGGAATCATGCCTTACATCACGGCATCAATCATCGTTCAACTTCTCACTGTGGTGATCCCACGATTTGAAGCGCTCAAGAAAGAGGGAGCATCGGGCACAACGAAGCTCACTCAATACACGCGATATCTCACTATCGGACTTGCCATTTTGCAGTCGACCGGTCTGATCGCAGTCGCACGCACACCTGGTCGATTGATCCAAGGTTGTAATGAGGACATCATCCCGACCCAATCCTGGAACATCCTTATCGTGATGGTCATCGTCATGACTGCAGGAACCTCTGTTGTGATGTGGCTCGGTGAGTTGATCACAGATCGCGGCGTCGGTAACGGTATGTCGATTCTGATCTTCACTTCTATCGCTGCTGCATTCCCGGGACAACTCTGGTCAATCAAGTTGACTAATGGATGGGTGCCATTCTTTGCCGTAATCGGAGTGGGACTTCTTATCGTCGCCCTTGTCGTTCTTGTCGAGCAATCTCAGCGACGTATCCCAGTCCAGTACGCAAAGCGTCAGATAGGTCGCCGTTCCTATGGTGGAACTTCTACCTATATCCCGATCAAGGTAAACCAAGCAGGTGTTATCCCGGTCATCTTCGCATCTTCACTTCTCTATATCCCATCTCTCGTCGCATCTTTCTCGGGTAGCACTGCCCCTTGGGCCGTGTGGATCCAGAACAATCTAACGAGGGGAGATCACCCGCTCTACATCGTGATGTATGCCCTCTTGGTCATCTTCTTCTGCTACTTCTATGTCGCGATTTCCTTCAACCCCGAAGAAGTTGCAGAGAATATGCGTAAGTACGGTGGCTTCATCCCGGGTATCCGTGCCGGTCGCCCGACTGTCGAATATTTGCAATACGTCCTCTCACGCATCACAGCTCCTGGCTCGGTCTATCTTGCATTCGTTGCGATCATTCCAATCCTTGCACTTGTCCTTTTCAATGCGACGTCGAATTTCCCATTCGGTGGAACTTCGATTCTGATTATCGTCGGAGTTGGTCTTGATACGGCAAAGCAGATCGAGAGCCAGTTGCAACAGCGCTCCTACGAAGGCTTCTTGCGTTAATGCGACTCGTCCTGGTCGGTCCACCGGGAGCAGGTAAGGGAACCCAAGCCGTCAATCTCGCATCACACTTCGCAATCCCTCATATCTCAACCGGTGACATCTTTCGCTCCAATCTCAAAGCAGGGACTCCACTAGGCCTTGAGGCGAAGTCCCATATGGATCGCGGTGAGTTGGTGCCAGATGAAGTAACCAACAAGATGGTCAAAGATCGATTATCGAAAGACGATGTGAAACCGGGCTTCCTTCTTGATGGTTTTCCACGAAATGTCGTTCAGGCCGATGTCCTCAAAGCGATTCTTGAAGAAAAGAAATCCCCGATCGAAGCTGCTTTAGAACTAGTCGTCGATAAGAACGAGATCATCAATCGTCTATCAGGACGAAGGACCTGCAAGAATTGTCAGCGCGCATTCCATATTCAGTACGAGAAACCAGCAAAAGATGGCCTCTGCGATGGATGTGGTGGCGATCTTTATCAACGTGAAGATGACAAGGAAGAGGTCATCGCACGAAGACTTGAGGTCTATAGCGAACAGACTGCGCCCATCATCGATTTCTATGCTCGTGAAGGCGTCCTTATCTCCATTCCTGCTATGGGCGCAGTCGATGAGGTAACGAAGCGAGCAATCGATGCGCTCGCTGCTCGTTCCGGTTCTAACGCCTGAAGAATCGAGCGAATCCAACCGTGGCAATCCAATATAAGACCACCGCAGAGATTGCCTTGATGCGAAAGGCCGGAATCCTTGTCGGCCAGACGCTGGAATTAATTCATAAAAACATCAAACCTGGGATTACAACCGGTGAACTTGATGCGCTCGCTGAAGAAAATATCCGAGCTTCTGGCGGAATCCCTTCATTCAAGGGGTATCACGGGTTCACTGGATCTATCTGTGCCTCGATCAATGAAGAAGTAGTTCATGGCATTCCTGGAGATCGCGTGATTCGCGAAGGTGATGTGGTCTCGATTGATTGTGGTGCGATTGTCGATGGTTGGCATGGCGATGCTGCATTCACCATGGTCCTTGACCCGAAGGATTCTGATGATGTGAGGCTCTCAGAAGTCTGCGAAGAATCACTCTGGCGCGGTATTGCAGCGGCAAAAGTGGGCGGGAGATTAACCGATATCAGCCATGAAATCGAAAAGTACATCAATGCTCAAGGCAAATATGGAATCTTGCGTGAATATGGCGGGCACGGCATAGGCACAGAGATGCATATGGAACCCCACGTACTCAACTACGGCAGAAAAGGATTTGGCCCAGAATTGGTTACCGGAATGACTCTTGCTATCGAACCAATGATCACTCGAGGTACTGAGCGAATGAAAGTGATGCCAGATAAGTGGACCGTCTGCGCGATGGATGGATCACGTGGGGCGCACTGGGAACATACTTTTGCGATTTTGGAAGATGAAAAAATCTTTGTCCTGACCGCACTAGATGGTGGCAAGGAAAGACTTGGCGCTTTAGGCGTTGAAATTTCAACTCTTATCAGTTAACTCTTTTTTGTCTTTCATGTAGCGCCGAAGAACAGTTGCCTGAAGCCTTGAACTCACTTCAGATTTCGACTCCGATGTACTTCTTCTCAAGGAATTCGTTGATTCCATCAAAGCCACCTTCGCGGCCGATTCCGGATTGTTTCACGCCACCGAATGGCGCAGCGGGATCTGAGATCACACCGCGGTTGATTGCCACCATCCCAGACTCAATCGCTTCGGCTGCTCGAATCGCACGGCCGAGATCACTGGAGAAGACATAACTGATAAGACCAAACTCTGTGTCGTTAGCCATCTTGATTGCTTCTTCGTCGTCATCAAAGGTGACAATGGGGGCAACGGGACCAAAAACTTCATGTTTTAAAATTTCATTCTTCGCATCGACTTCAAGGACTGTTGGGGGATAGAAGGCACCCTTATCGGTCACAATCTTTCCGCCAGTCTTTACATCTGCACCGTTCTTGACTGCAGTATCAACTAGCTCTGCAATCTTGTTTCGCTCCTTCATCGAGACGAAAGCGCCAAGTTGCGCCCCTTCGCTAAGGCCCGGGGCCATCTTGATCTTTGCCATCGCTTCAGTAAGTTTTTCGGTGAAATTCTTCGCGATCTTCTTTGATACATAGATGCGATTTGCCGCAGTACATGCTGCGCCACCATTTCGCATCTTCGCAACTAAAGTCCCTTGAACTGCTACATCAAGGTCTGCATCGTCGAAGATGACGACAGGTGCGTTACCGCCAAGTTCCATCGAGGTGCGAACTATCCGATCTGCTGATTCCTTGAGTAGGACTCGACCGACTTCAGTTGAGCCAGTGAAAGAGAGATTCATAACGCGCGAATCATGAAGCATCGATGAGACTGCTTTTCCAGTCTGCTTCGGCAAGATGACATTGACAACGCCATCGGGGACTCCAGCTCGTTGCAAGATGTCCACGACTGCGAGAGCAGTAAGAGGTGTCTCAGTCGCGGGTTTCAAGATCGTGGTGCAACCAGCGGCAAGTGCCGGGCCGATTTTTCTCGTTGCCATCGCTGCTGGAAAGTTCCAGGGCGTGATGAGAAGTGAAACGCCAATAGGTTGTTGAGTGACGAGGAATCTCTTATCACCTGAAGGTGAATGTCTAAATTCGCCATTGATGCGGACTGCCTCTTCGGCAAACCAGCGGAAGAACTCTGCGGCATAGATGACTTCATTACGAGCATCGGTGAAGATCTTGCCGTTTTCTTTCACAACGATTGTTGCAATTGCATCTGCTTCTTGGACCATCAACTCAAATGCTTTGCGCAGTATCTCGCCACGCACTCTTGGCGCAGTCTTTGCCCAGGACTTCTGGGCGTTATAGGCGGCGCTGACCGCCATCTCTACTTCCTTCTCACCTGCTAGTGAGATCTCTGCGATGGTTGATTCATCGCTCGGGTCAGTGACTGGAATTCGCTCTTGCCCAACAATCCAATTTCCGCCGATGAAGAGATCTGATTTGAGTGCCATAGGGCAAGCATAAGACGGATAGATTTGGCTCTTGCCCAACAATCCAATTTCCGCCGATGAAGAGATCTGATTTGAGTGCCATAGGGCAAGCATAAGACGGATAGATTTGGCAGGTGTCCGAGCGCCAGTTAGAGCAGCGGGAGAAGCATGCCCGGCTCTCTGCTCTTATGGATGAGAAGGGTTATGAGGCAATAATCCTTCGAAAAGCGGCAAATATCGCCTGGTTGATAGGTGGACGGGCGCATGTGCCTACCACCCTAGAGCTTGCTTGTATGGACCTTGTTGTCCGTCGAAGCGGCATTGAGGTAATCACAAACAAAATTGAAGCCGAACGCCTTATAGATGAAGAATTATCTGGCGACGAGAAAGTGACAGTCGTCAATTGGTTTGAATCCAGAGATGGACAACTTCCATCAGGTGAGAAAGTCGCCATTGATGGCCCAGATCCGCTTCGAATAAATGCATCTGGCGAGGTCGAAAGTTTGAGGAGAAATCTCAATCCACACGAGCTCTTGCGCCTTCGTGAACTCGCTCGCGATACGGCAGTCGGTTTAGGAATGGCGATGCGTTCAGTGGAAAGTAGCGACAGCGAAGTAATCGCGGCAGGAAAGATCGCATCACAACTCTGGGCCAGAGATATTGAGCCAGTTGTTCTCTTAGTGGCAGGGGAGATGCGATTGAAAAAGTATCGCCACCCACTTCCCACCAGAGAGAAGATTGGCGAAAGGTATATGGGAGTTGTCTGCGGTCGAAGGAAGGGGCTGATCGCAAGCGTTACCCGTATCGCCACTTTTTCACCATTGAGTAGTGAGGATCAGGATTGGTATTCAAGACTCCTTGCAGTCGAGCGAGTCTTTCTCAATGAGAGCAAAGTTGGCGTGAAGCTGTCACAGGTCGTTGAAAAGGGAATCGCTGAGTACATCAAACAAGGCTTTGACTCGGATGAATGGACTCGCCACCATCAAGGCGGTCCTACGGGATATCTACCGCGGGATTTTCCGGCGCATACCAAGAGTGAGCAGACGATTTCCCCGGACAATGCACTTGCCTGGAATCCATCTGGCAAGGGCTGGAAAGTCGAAGACACCATATTTATCGGCGCAAACGGTCTTGAAGTTCTCACCGTGGACTCAGATTGGCCGAATGAGATGTACTTCGAGCGGGCTCGCCCAGGGATTCTTGAGCGCTAGAACTGTTACCTATTCGTTGCTGATTTCCCTTGACCGGGGCTTTCTGGGCGGTAAGAATCCCCAGAGGTAAGAGGTCTGACCACTTCCCCGTGGTTCACCAGTGGTCTGCTCAACATTGACGAGGGAGTCAAGGAACTGATCCGTTACGGGGTTATCGGCGCAGGAGCGATGGGCAGAGAGCACATCGCCAATCTTTCATTTATCGACGGCGCCACCGTCAC
>RGOY01000067.1 GCA_010028225.1 Actinomycetota bacterium | reverse complement strand
TTGATCCGCAGATGACCCGTTGATGTGTCAGGCGCACTGACAAATGCACGAAGGGCTGTCCTTGCTAAATGGAGCGTTTCGATCTTTGAACTACTGATTTCACTCACTTGACCAATCAAAATAATGAGCGGCATAAAGAGGGGGATAACCCATAGGACGAACTCAGTGCTGGCAGAGCCTCTTTCGCCCTGAAGATGTTTCAATCTTCGAATGAGCGAGCGGAGGGTTATTAAGTTGCATTTGATGAGCGTGAGAGATGAGTTGTGTGACCTTCTCATCTCTTTCTTACGCAGCATATCTTTGCACGAGAGTTGTTCCATGCCAGATCATTTTCTTCTCATTGCGAGTAAATCTCACTAAGGGAGACAATTCTCTGTCGAAAGACGACTCCCTCGAGTGAAAGTCCCGGAATGAGGCGAGCAAAGTTCGCCAAGAGGGGAATTTCTCGCGTCTCATTTAGGACAGCGATATGTCCTCCGCCTACCAACGGAACATGTTGCACTGTGGCGGATGAATTCAATGGTCTCTCACCCGTGATTGCTGTTGTATTGCTTTGACCCTCAATTGAAGTCACTCGACCCACTTGCCACGAGGCGAGCGCCGTCAACTGAAGAGTTAAGAGAAAGAGGATAGTCAAAGGAATAATTGTGAGGTGAGATTCAACGCTTCCACTCTCATCAGAAACAAAATGACGTACGGGTGCTTTGTTCATTGCATATTCCTCATCGAATACTTCTCATCCAATGTTTCTGGTCCAATGTTTCTAAGCCGATATTGCTCATCGGATATTGCTCATTGAATCAAGACTGTTCTTGAGAATCATGTTGAGCTTAGGTGCTGCTATCGCCCAAATTGCTGTCACCAATCCAGTTGTCATCAAGACAACCAATACCCACCCTGGCACATCGCCACGTTCTTGAAAGGCCAAGCTTCTCAGCCTGGTAATGGGTCGAGATTGATTCATTCTTCGACTGCCCCATCTGGAAGATAAGTAGTCAAGGCTTGTTATGGCTAGCTCCACTACCTGTTTTCCCACTTCAATGAAGTTCATTTGTAGATACTTTGTTGCTTTGGATTTGTGGATCTTGGTCAATTTGGATACCTGCGATCTGACTGCGTAGATACTGTTTTTGTCCATGTCGGTTTCGTTCATCGTGATTTTCGTCCTCTCTCGTTCTGAGTTCATTGCTCTGACTAGCTCTCTTCCACTTGGCTCAGTTCCACTTGGCTCAAAACCTCTATCGAATCTCACTCTTATCCACCTAACCCAGAATCGAGACTAGATTGCTGTACGAGGGCCAGAGCGCGAAGAGAATTGAGATCGGCAGAATTAAAAAGACGACTGGGATGAGAAGTGCAATCTCCGCTTTGCCAGCACGACGAAGTAAAAGAATCTTGCTCTGATTTCGACTCTCTGCAATAAGAGAGCGAAGCGACTGCCCCATAGAGCTTCCTCGCTCCATACCGACTATTACCGCATCACTAAATCGGCGAAGTTGATCAGACCCAACTGGAATGATGGCGTCATCCATCGCGCGCTCGACCGAACGGCCACTCTCTACAGAGGCAATAACTCTGGCAATAATGCTTCGAGTCGGAGATTTTGACTTTCCCTGAGAGAGATTTTTCATAGCACTTAAAACACTCATCCCTGATGAAATCAGGATATGGAACATCTCCAAATACTGCGGTAGCTCCAACTCAATTCTCTCAATCTCTGCTTTGCGAACCCACTCAAACCTCTTCTTAAGAAGCACTTTGGCTGTCGCAAAAGCTACGATCAAAATGACCATTGAAAAGAAGAGGTTTCTCACAATTTGCCCCAAGAGTTCTTGATAGGCATCTGCTCCAACACTGGCACCAATAACTACTAGTACATGCAGAGTAAGTCCAAGAAAAATTAATGACCTGAAGTGCGGCTTTCTCCTCAATTCATCGCCAATCCCGATGGCGTCATCAAGGAGGTAATCGGCTCCCAAAAGAAGAAGCGGTATCACGATCAAAGTCGCAAGAATCGTGCTCTCACTCTCTACGAGCGAAGCGGGCACAAAATCAAGCGAGCGCACGAGGTACTTCGGGTAGGCGTCCAGCAAGATTCATCCACATATAGGCGATTGCGGTGAGAACAAACCCAAGTCCAAGAATGTAAATCCCCGTCTCCGTGGAAAAAGCAGCGCGGGTCGAGGGTTGACTCGCCAAAATCAAAAGGAGTAGCCATGGCGCGATTGCAGCGAGAGATGCTGATGATCGAACCCAGCCATGTCTTGCTTCGATCTCCGCACGTAGAGAATTATCTTCTCTGAGAAACTCGCCTAAAGTGCGCAGAATCGGACCAACGTCAGAGCTTCCCGTGACTCTGGCAAGAGCAAGAACTCCAATAACTTGATCCGCTGCGGCCGTATGGAACTCACTTCGCGCAGATCTCATGACTTCGGTGAAAGATTCGCCAGAGCGTATCTTCGAAGAGATTTTCTCAAATCGAGTGCGAAATTGTTCTGGTCCTCGAGTAGCGAGATCACTCAAGGTTTGCTGTAGTGATACACCTGAGTTAACACCGGAAATTAGATGATCAATGACCATCGGCCAACCATCTCGCTCTCTTGAGGGCTAGGTATTGCCATAATTTGAATGCGACGAGATTGTGCAAGTTTTTCATTGACCAGTTCGCCGATTTCGATCAAAGTGACTGTCAGGATGTTGATCACGAAACTCATCAGTTAAGTGCTCGGGATTTTCATCAATTTGATAAATCTGGTGCATCTCGATGACGTTACCTTCAAGCCGTCCAGTTACTTCGCTGATCTCACGAAGTCTTCGCTCCCCAGTCCTGGAGTCAATTCCCACATGAATCACATAATCAATCGAACGAGCAACAGTCGGGGCAATGAATTCCGATGAAATATTTTCCCCTGCCAGAAGCGGAAGGGTTTGAAGCTTTCGAACTGCATCGCGAGCAGAATTGCCATGGATTGTTGCCATGCCCGGAATCCCAGAATTCAGAGCGATCAGAAGATCGAGCGATTCTGCCTCGCGAATTTCACCGACCACCAACCTCGATGGTCGCATGCGCAGTGACTCTTTGATCAGATCACGCAGGGTTATCTCTCCCGTGCCCTCGAGAGTTGCGCTTCGTGTCTGTAAAGAGACCACATCCGGCAGTACACAGCGAAGTTCAAAGACCTCTTCGATTGTTATCACTCGTTCGTACTGCGGAATCTCAGCAATCAGTGCGTTAAGCAGGGTCGTCTTACCTGCTTGCGTGGAACCACTTACTAATATGTTCTTTCGACTTGCAACAATGTCAGTCAACTTCCCTGCCACGTTAGTCGGAAAGGAACCCATCCGTGAGAGATCTTCAAGACTTTTCCCACTCATCAGATGCTTTCGAATGTTCACCGACCAGTGCTCCGCAGTCACATCGGGAATCGCGACGTGTAGTCGACTCCCATCAGGCAGGCGTGCATCGACGAATGGGTGGGAGCGATCAAGCCTTCTTCCTCCCCACATCAGGCATCGTTCAACCAGATTTTCAACGAGTTCTGGTGACATCAAGACATTGGTTAACTCACTCCTGCCAAAGCGTGAAATGAAGACTTTTTGAGGGGAGTTGATCCAAATCTCTTCAACTGTCGGGTCAATCATCAGATTGTGAATTGCACCGAAGTCCATCCCGGCGGAGTGAAGAGAAGACCTCCTCTCAACACCGTTGATGGGCAGAACGGGAGGCTGGAAGAGTTCTTGATTATTTCTACTCGCTCCACTTGATGGAGCTGTGGTTGAAAACCAGTGTGATGGATTTATTGGGTTTATTGGATTAATTGGATTGGCTGGATGTACCGAAGGTAGTGGGGTGACTGGTGGGAATGAGGTCACGTAGCCGCTTGAAACTGACGGCATGGGTGATGCAGGGGTCGAGGGCGAGACCAAATATGGGGAGAAAGATGATCCTTGACTGCTGGAATCAACCGGTTCTCTATCGGCGCGACTGTTTCTTCTCGCCCACCACGTATCAGGAAGTAACGACATTGGCGCACGATAAAGGTCTTGAGTTGTTTACTATCTCCGATATCCACAGCCGAACAGGAGTCACTCGCCAGGATTAACTGTGGAGAGTTGAGTGCCGAGTGCTTCAGTTGAATATCAGCCGTTTCGATTTACCAAGAAACCAGGTACTGCGTTCTGCGTTCTGCGTTCTGGAACCGAAATCTAGACTTCTGCTCGCTCAAGGAAGTCGAGGAGAGTTTCCCCAGCAACACGCTCGAACCCTTTGATATCCACATAACTGTGTTCTTGTCCAACTCCTGCACCAACTCTGGTATGGAAGTTTGCATCCCCAGGAGTGGAAGCGTTGAGCATCGGAGAGGTACCCAAATCTAGAAACTCCTTGACTTGATTTGAATAGCGCTTAACAATCGCCGCATACTTAAGTTTGACGTTCGATTGAGAGTCACCTATTTCTTCTGGTGAGGCATCCTCTGACACGAGCTCTGTCGTGAGCTCTGAATCAACTCGTGAAGTGGACGTTGACTCGGGCGTTGACTCCAGGTCAACTCCCAAAGCCACCACAAAAGTCATTTTCCCTAAGCGCGTCAAAAGTTCCTCGCTACGAGTTGCTCGTCGTAGTATCTGAGAAAGGGCAATGAGCTGTGTGGCGATTGCTGCTGCCGAAGCTTGACTCCGCAAAGTAAAAGTGATGAGAAAAATCGCTTGATTCATCCTTCTATCTGCCGATGCGAACTCCTTGCTTAGCATGAGGTAGAAGATCTCAGCTGCATCGAGGCCGGTCAGGCGATCTACCCGACCATCATTTGCAAAATCTACTTCGGGTGAAGTGTCATCGACATCTGATTGATCACTCACGGATTGGAGCGTACTTGTCTAGAAACGTGGTGGATAGGGGTGCGTAGTAGATTCGTGCCATGTCAGACGCGAGAGAGACGAACTCAAGTCCAGACTGGCTCTATCGACTTGCCTCTGGTCTTGCAATTCTTGAAGGTCTCATAGTTGCAGGACTTGGCCTGTTTCTTGTCTTGAATTCATTTTTCTCTGATGTCGAGGAACCCAGCGCGTGGCTCGCAGAGATTGCCTTTGCTGCACTTGGGTCGATTGGCTTGATTGTTGCTGGAATGGGATTGAAACGAAGAAAGAACTGGGGACGTGCGCCAGTGGTTATTGCAAACCTCATTGCCTTGCCTGTTGCTTACTATCTTTGGACAAGCGATCAAATGATTATTGCTTTACTTCTTGGAGCAATCGCTTTGCCAGCTTTAGTTAGCGCATTTCTCGCAATTCCTCAGAGATAAATTCCGGGAATCGCACATTACAATACGGAATAAGGTAAGCGACTAGCCTTTCTTAAACCCAGCCGGACAGCGCTTTGCATTGACCGTAATCTTTTTCTTTCCATTAGTGCAAACAAGTTTCGCGACTTTCGTGACGACGCTCTTGACTTTATTGATATCAATCGGCTTGTTCTCTACAACAGACTTTGCAACCTCTTTGACTGTCGCAACATCGACTTCACCAATAAGGTCTTTGATCGCCTCTGCCGATAGCTCGCCCGAGGCGATCACTTTCTGGAGCGCATCTCGTTGCTCCGGAGTTAATTTCGCGACGATTGCAGGATCAACAGCGCCTTTCAACAACATTTCAGCAAAACCTTCTGGCAATTTTCCTGACTTCTGAGCATCTTCCAACATTTTCTGTTGTTCGGGCGTCAACTGCTTCAAGAGCGATGAAATTAAACCTTGAGCCTGACTAGCGATTGCACCTAGGTCAACAGTTCGAGTTCCGTCGCCCGATGGAGCGGCTCCTGCTGCAGCCTTGGCCTTCTCTAAAGCTTCGCGAACTAACTTCTGTTGTTCTTCAGGAAGACTCTTAATCTGATCTTCAGTCAAAGTGATGGCGTTTCCCATTGTTGTTGCGCCGCCTGTTGTTGTGCCGCCTGTTGTCGTGCCACCTGATGTTGCGGTGTTGCCCCCAGGCAATGCACTCGCAGCACCGGGTAACGCACTTGCTATTCCAGGAAGAGAAGCGATTGCACCGGGTAGTGAAGCAATGCCACCTGGGAGCTGAGGCAAAGTGGGAGTCTGATTTGCCGATGCAGATGGAAGGAATGTCACGAGCGAAAGTGAAAATGAGGAGACTGCCACAATAACTTTTTTACTGATTCTGGACTTCAGCGAAATCTTCATGAAATCTCCATCACTTGCTTCGAGCAAACTATATCTCGCAAAGAGGCGTGAATGTAGTACTTGGCCGCCAGGCGTACTGGCTAGGCGCACTTACCAGGCGCACCCGCCATGCCCGCTTACTAAACGAAAAAGCTAAAGCCCCGAGTAGAAACACCTAGTCGGGGCTTTAGCCTCTAAGAATCACTTCTATCAGTTAACCGTTGGAGCCGCTCTCTGAGCTTGGCGACTTTGATGCTTTTGGTGCTGGTCGCTCAAGTTTGGCAGGTTTTGCTGGAGCAGTTGGCTTTGCAGGAACTTTTGCGAGAGCACTCTTTCGAGCTGCAGCAAAAGCTTCCTTCGCTGCCTTCTTCGCTTCAGTCGTGGTCGCAGTGGCAAGAGCTGCTTTGAGAACTTCGCTCGCTGCCTTTACCTCTGCAGTTGCACTCTGACGAGCGCTCTTCCAGGTCTGCATCTCACTCTTAAAAACTTCAAGTGCAGCCTTGTACTTCTCAACAGCCGCTTTGTATTCTGCAACCTTCGCTTCATTAGCCGCCTTACGTGCCTCTTTATCGGTGTTTGCTGAGGCGGAGACTCCCGTAATCGCTGCGAATGCAAGTGCAAGTGCGATGACGAACGGTGTCGGGCGCATG
>RGOY01000066.1 GCA_010028225.1 Actinomycetota bacterium | reverse complement strand
TTCATTTCCTTTGCCTATTGCACATCTTTGATTGATCTTGTATCAAGATCGAGGTGGAGATCGATTTTTGGACAGTCATTCCATAGTCGATCGAGCATGTAATAACGACGGGCTTCCTCACTTTGGATGTGAACCACAAGATCTGAATAATCGAGCAAGACCCAGTTTGCGGTTCGCTCGCGTCTGACCGGTTTCTCTCCAGATTCGGACAAGACTCGTTCTACCTCATCGGCAATAGCTTCAACCTGACGTTCATTTCTCGCACTTGCAATCAGGAAAACTTCACTTAAGACCATCTCCGCCGAAAGATCCAGCGCAACAAGATCAAAACCAAGCTTCTCAGCGATCGCCTGCCCAGCAAGTTGAGTCAATGAGACTGTCGAATCACGCACTGGCATAGAGACCATTCTCTCGAATGAATTCGCTCACGGAGGGAGAAAGTAGAGCATCTACTCGCTCGCCCCTGGCAAGTCGCCCCCTGATATCTGTTGAAGAGATCGAAAGCGCATCGATGTCAAGTGAATCAAACTCCTCAGTGTCATCGATCTCGCCAGATTCATTCGAATTATTCAGATTTTCAAGACTCGGGCGTTCGATCACGATAAATGCGATTAATTCCTGCAACCTTGCACTCTCATGCCACTCATCGATTTTGCGAAAAGCATCGCTACCGATAATCCAGGCAAAGTCTTCTTCTGGATACAACTTCATTAGTTCTGTGACTGTATCAATTGCATAGGAAGGACCAGAACGTTTGATCTCGATATCACTTACTTCAATCGGGAGAGTAATCTTCTTCGAAGAATCGGCGATTGCGAGACGACACATTTCTATTCGATCTTCACCGCTCGCCTGAGGAGCGATTTTGAGTCGGGGTTCGCCCGCTGGAATGAGAATTACTTTCGAAATCCGACCAGATTTGAGCAACTGCTTCGCAACGTGAAGGTGTCCGTTGTGGATGGGATCGAATGTTCCGCCGTAGAGACCAATCACAAAGAATTAATCGCGATCAATTCTCAATGTCAGATAAAGAAGAAGCATCAAAGCGCCAAAGAAGAAGAGCCCAAAAAAAATAGGCGAAGCGGGAAGTTCACGACCACCTTCACCCGATAGAAAAATTGCCGCCACATTGAATAGTTCGCGCATGAGGTGATTCTAGCGATTACTTGAGTGCGCCCGGCCCAGACTCTAAAAGTGTGGCGAATTCCGCTTCGCTCAAGACTCGAATCCCAAGCTCCTGCGCTTTCTCCAACTTACTCCCTGCACCATCGCCAGCGACTACAAAGTCAGTCTTTTTACTCACTGAGCTACTTGCTTTCCCGCCATGCGAAGTTATCGCCTCGGTCACCGAATCTCTTGTGAAATTAACCAGTGACCCGGTTGCGACTATGGTCAGACCGGCAAGCGTCTGCTTCCCACTCCGCTCGCGCACGAGATTCATGCGCACTCCTGCTCGAGTCCATTTCTCGACAATTTTTCGATGCCATCCCACACCAAACCATTCGATAATCGACTCGGCGATAATCGAGCCGACGCCATCAACTTCTGCCAATTCCTCAATAGTTGCCGACCGAATAGATTCCATCGACCCAAAGTGATCGGCAAGGGCTGTTGCCGCAGTCGGCCCCACATGTCTTATGGAGAGAGCCACAAGTACCCGCCAGAGCGGCCTCTCTTTTGCCCCTTCGAGTGCCAACAAGAATTTTTCTGCCGTAGCAGAGAGTGTTCCGTCTTTCTTACAGAAGAAATCTATCTTCGCTAGTTCTTTCTTAGTGAGATCAAAGAGATCTCCTTCATCGGAGATTGCACCGGATGCAAGCAGCGCATTGGCTGATTCATAACCAAGGACATCGATGTCAAGTGCAGATCGTGAACCAATGTAGAAAATTCGCTCTCGAAGCTGTGCCGGGCAGGTGCGGGTATTGGGGCAGCGGATATCGACATCTCCTTCGCTCGCCGCCGCTAACTCACTGCCACATTCAGGGCAGGCAGTTGGCATGACGAACGCTTTCTCATTACCTGTGCGCCGTTCAATGACTGAGCCAAGAACTTCGGGGATGACATCTCCTGCTTTTCGGATAATGACCGTGTCGCCAATGAGTATTCCCTTGCGAGCCACCTCCATCTGATTGTGAAGAGTCGCGTGGGTGACGGTTGAGCCAGCAACATGTACTGGCTCGAGATAAGCAAATGGAGTGACCCTTCCAGTGCGCCCGACGCTGACTCGGATATCAAGCAACTTTGTCGTCACCTCTTCAGGGGGATACTTATAAGCGATCGCCCAACGAGGCGCGCGAGAGGTGAAGCCAATCGATTCTTGGACTTTTCGCTCATTAACTTTGATGACCACACCATCTATCTCGTGCTCCAGATCGTGGCGGTGGTCAAGGAAATACTTGATGTACTTTTTGACATCACTGCGAGTAAGAACCACTTTGACATGCGGGCTTGTCGGAAGACCCCACGAAGCCATTGCCTGATAGGCATCTCCTTGAGATTTGAAGTCAACACCATCGATTCGTCCAATTCCATGAACGATCATCGAGAGGGGTCTCGATGCTGTGGTTCGAGGATCCTTCTGGCGAAGAGATCCAGCGGCAGCATTTCGTGGATTGGCAAAAGGCGCTTTACCGCTCTCGGCCATAGTCTCATTCAGTTCATCAAAGGCAAGAAGTGGAAAGTAAACCTCCCCTCGCACCTCAATTAACTCTGGGACTTTCACTGCCGAATCCGTGCTCGTTAACTGAGCGGGGACGCTCTTAATCGTTTTAACATTTAGTGTTACATCCTCGCCTGTAACGCCATTTCCCCTTGTGAGGCCACGAATCAAACGACCCTTTTCATAGAGCAGGTTGATGGCAAGTCCATCGACTTTCACTTCACAGAGCCAGCTCAGCGCAGTGCCCGCTTTTCCTTCCACGCGATCAAACCATTCCTCCAACTCCTGGTCATCAAAAACATTGTCAAGACTCATCATCTTCTCGAGATGATCTACTTGAGCGAAGTGAGTTGCAAACCCTCCACCAACATCAAACGTCGGAGATTTTGGATCGATGAGCTCAGGATTCTCCTGTTCGAGTTTCTGGAGTGCGCGTACTAGCGAATCAAATTCGCTATCACTAATCGCTGGCTTATCTTCCACGTAGTAGCGATATTGATGCTCTCGTATCGACTCAGCAAGTTCTTGCATACGATGGCGAACTTTCGAAATTTCTTCTTTACTCACAGGAGACCTTTGCTTCAGGTGCGCTAGTAGTCATATGCACCTTCTATCTCGTTTCGGCCACTGTGGAGCTACCCACCACGCGATCGCCATCGTAGAGAACTGCTCCCTGCCCTGGTGCCAGACCAAAAATTGGTTCATCACAACTAATTCGCACCTGCGTTTGATCTTCACCGATAACTTCGTAACTGCAACCGATGGCCTTGCCATGTGCTCGAACTTGGACCAGACCTCTTGTGGAATTAGAAACCGTTGTGGATCCTGAACTAGAACTGCTCATAACTTCTTTCGGCTTCGGTCCACACCAAATTACGCGCTCCCCGATGATCTCAGTTATTGCCAAAGAATCTCGCTCACCTACGACAACAGTGTTGGAGATTGGTTCGATACGCAGTACATACCGTGGCGCACCATCTTCGCGGGGTTTAGTGATCCCAAGTCCCCGTCGCTGTCCGACGGTATAGGTGTAGGCACCACGATGCTCACCTAATTTTTCACCACTTTCATCGACAATCGGTCCAGTTTCACTTCCCAATCTCTCGCGCAGCCAACCTGCGTTATCTCCTGACGGCACAAAGCAGATGTCATGACTATCCGGTTTGGCCGCGACAGCAAGATTTCGACGCCTCGCCTCTTCGCGAATCTCCTCTTTTGTCGTATCCCCTAGCGGAAAGAACGCTCCTTTAAGTTGTTCGCCATCGAGAACGGCGAGAACATAGGACTGATCTTTTGCCGGATCTACTGCACGAAACATGGCGCGATAACTCTTGCCATCGCTCTCGTGCTCTCGCATCTGGGCATAGTGGCCAGTTACGACGCCATCAAATCCCATCGCTCGAGCGCGATCAAGCACAGCGGCAAATTTAATCTTCTCATTGCAGCGAAGACAGGGATTTGGCGTTCTTCCTGACTGATACTCAGAGAGAAAATCTTCGACGACTCCTTGATGGAATTCGTCTGACATATCCCAGATGTAAAACGGGATACCGATTCGGTCAGCAGCGCGACGAGCATCGTGAGAATCTTCTACAGTGCAACATCCGCGAGCTCCTGATCGATATTTTTGCGGATTCTTCGATAAAGCTAAGTGAATTCCAATTACCTCATGGCCATCCTCATGAGCGCGTGCTGCCGCAACAGCCGAGTCAACGCCGCCACTCATTGCAGCGATTAATTTCATGATCGACTCCCAGCGGAGTGAGCTGCCCGCGCTCTACTGATAACGCTCGCAAGAACTTGGCCAAAGTACTCCACTTCATCAATCTCGTTGCGATGGCTCAATGAGAAACGAAGGGTTGACCTTGCCTCGCTCTCGCTTAGCCCGATACCTAGCAAGACATGGCTCGTCTCAGCAACTCCTTGACTACATGCTGAACCGGTAGAGGCAGCTATTCCTTCACTATCAAAGAGCAGAAGTGATGCTTCGTTATCGGTACCAGGGAAGGTGACGTTAAGAATTCCTGGTGCATCACCAGTTCCATTAAAGGAGGCATCAGGGATCACTTCTTTGATGATTGTTCTCATTCGCTCCCGCAAAAGCGAGACTTTCTCCACCTGATCTCTAAAATTTTCCTTCATCTCTTTGAGTGCTACCGCGAAAGCGATAATCCCAGGAGCATTGAGTGTCCCTGAGCGAATATCTCGTTCCTGTCCGCCGCCATGAAGGAGCGGCGTGAGATCGATGCCATGGCGAAGTAAGAGCGCTCCTACGCCGAGTGGACCTCCGACTTTGTGTGCTGAGATTGCCGCCGAGATTGCGCCACTTTCATGAAAACCGAATTCAACTTTTCCGACGCTTTGAACAGCATCAAGATGTAATGGAATTTCGCCCACTAGTGATGAGATCTCCTTGAGATTGAGAACTGTTCCGAGTTCGTTGTTAGTGTGGATGAGCGAGATAAGGGCGATCTCATCGCCGTCTAGCGCGATGATCTCCTCGAGATGGTCGAGATCTGGCCGACCATCGCGATCCACTCTTAGTTGGCGATGCACTGCTCCCTCGTGCTGCACCAGCCAGTTGATCGGGTCGAGAACTGCATGATGTTCAATCGCAGTACTGAGAATGATTTTTCGTGGTGTTCGCTTCCAAAAGAGTCCCTTGATTGCAGTGTTATTTGCTTCGGTCCCAGAACCAGTAAAGATAACTTCGCTTGCCCTTGCACCCAAGATCTTTGCAATTTCTTCCCGAGCATTCTCCACGCGCTCGCGCATCTGCCTGCCGAAGGTGTGCAGGCTCGAAGGATTGCCGAGAAGTCCTGCCTCTTTAGTCAGCTCTTCGAGGACTGTGGGTGAGATAGGCGTTGTCGCAGCGTGATCAAAGTAGATGCGACGTTTCATGGTCCAAGTGTAGAGAGCAGAATTTGCGCGTAAAACGTCAGGCCACGAGCCGCGATAGAGAGTGAGTTACGAGGGGCGCTTTGCCAAACGCTCGGAAGTTTGAGGTAAGACGGCGAAGAGATCTCCGACAACACCAAAATCTGCGACATCAAAGATCGGAGCTTCCGGATCCTTATTGATAGCAACGATCGTCTTGCTGGTCTGCATACCTGCGCGATGTTGAATCGCTCCAGATATTCCGCATGCAACATAGAGCTGAGGGCTTACCGTCTTTCCAGTCTGACCGACTTGATGCGTGTGGGGATACCACCCAGCATCCGTTGCTGCGCGCGAAGCACCCACTGCTGCGCCAAGGAGATCGGCGAGCGCTTCCACCGGCTTGAAATCTCCGTTAGTACCGCGACCACCAGATACGACGATCTTTGCCTCAGTTAGCTCAGGTCGTCCACCCTTGAGCGCTGGTTCAACTTTGCTTATCTTCACGGCTCTCTCTTCATCTGAGAGTGAGAAAGAAATTTTCTCAACGGAAGGTGTTGAGCTTACCGATGGCGCGTCGATAGAACTTGGACGAATCGTCACGATGGCTACCGGCGTCGTCACCGATGAGGAGACCGTGAAAGATCCACCAAAGACTGACTGAGTGGTTTTGCGTTCACCATCGATATCAATTGCATCAGTAATGATCCCGCTCTCAGTGGCAACGGCAATGCGTGCTGCAATTTCTTTGCCTCGCGAACTCGATGCAATCAATAGCGCTTTCGGATTTCGTTCTTTCACAAGCGATACAAGAGCTTTTGCCATTGCAGTGATGCCATGCTCTTTGAAATCAGTTGACTCGACAATGACGAGTGAGTCGAGATCGGCACTGGAAGCTCCTTGAGCAAGAGCATCTCCTTCACCCGGTGCTACAAGTAGCACTCCGGTGACGTCACCCAGACGCCGTGCGAATGTGGCAAGTTCTGCCGCGCTCTTTGCAATTGATCCATCCTGATGGTCGATCAAAACAATCGCACTCATACCAGCCTCTTCTCCATCAAGAAATCAAACAACTTATCGCCACCATCACCTGAGTCCTCGACTTTTATCCCCTTTTCGCGAGGTGGCCGCGCTGTTGCACTTTCAACCTTCGACCACGATGCGCTTGCTCCCACAGCGCTCGATTCGATTCCGATTGAAGCCAAGGATTTGGTGTCGATTGTCTTCTTTTTGGCCGCCATGATTCCTTTGAATGAGGGATAACGCGGTTCATTGATTTTCTCAATGACGCTCACCACGGCAGGTAGTGAGGCAGACATCGTCTCTACCCCGAA
>RGOY01000065.1 GCA_010028225.1 Actinomycetota bacterium | reverse complement strand
TTCAGGGGCGACTTTGAGAAAAGTTCGTCCATCAGCAGTGAATGTAGTTACGCCACCTATATCGAGTTTGCGATATTGCGTGGCATCATCGCCCAGCGGGAGCAAATCTTCGTAGATGAACTCAGGCATCGCTATCGCCACCATCAACTGTTTTCTTTGTATTGCTGGTTTTTGCGGCGCTAGCTTTCGCGATTTTCGCTTTCGCGCCCTCAAGCCACTCTTCACAGATTTTCACTAGCTCTTCGCCACGTTCCCAGAGTTTGAGCGACTCTTCAAGCCCCAGCTCGCCGCTTTCAAGTTCTTCGACAACTTGTGCGAGTTCTTCACGAGCATCTTCGTAGGAGATGCGCTTCTCGGCCATGAGGCCAATCTACTTGAGTGCCAAGTTGTTGAGCTCAATGAGCATTTAATCGCTTCCCTAGGGAGAGCCATCAGCCCTTGAACTGCTGAGGCTCCCCTTGGGCTTTTTCGGAGTATTACAACGCGCGGTTAGCTGCTATATCCCAACTGAACTTGGTCTGAGCACCAGGCTTTCCGTTAGCCTGGACCGGAGTGTAAGTGACGACTATCTTCGAGTAATTGAGAGTGATCTCTTCGACGCCAGTCTCAGAATCCTCACCAGTCGAATGTGCTTGGTTGAAGCTTGAGACCAAGACATCCGAGAGCGTGTACTTCGTGACGACATAATCATCTTCGCCAGTATCTCGCACCACATCAATCACGACAGACTTAATCAACTTTCCTGTTGCTGCATTCGACAGCAGCGCTGTGCTAGAGAGATCCATGTACTTAGTAATCTTGATGTCATTGAAGGTCGCTTTGCCGGCACCACCACCGCTACCTTTATTGTTCACTATTTTGTTGACCGAGAAATTGAAAGCATTAAGTTCGATCCAGGATTCATAACCCCTAACTTTTGACTCACCTTTGATGTCTGTTACTTGCATATAGATGGAGTCAGCGTTGGCTGCACTCGCAAGCGCTATCGGAATGAAAAAAAGCAGGGTGAGAACTGCAAGGAGTCTCTTGATCATATGTAGCCTTTCGATAGATGGGAATATCGAAGAGGCTAGTCCTATGACTTGGGTTTTTCAATAACCTCACTTGTTGCGCGGACGGTAGCGGTGGCGCTACCACGTGCAAATCTGAGCCATATTGTTGAATCAAGCGGGATCTCGTCATAACTTCGCACGAGGTTGCCATCACTTCGCTGAACTACAGCATAGCCACGGTTGAGAACGGCGCGAGGAGATAGCGCTCGTAGTTGCGATACGGATTGGGTGAGTTCACCCTCTGTTAATTCGATGAGGTGTCGAATCTCTTGGCGCAGATTCTTTTTCGCGGTAGAGAGATCTTCAACGAGGGGTGTGACCAATAACATCGGATCTCGCATGATGGGTCGCGATGCAAGCCCTTTCACCTCGCCAACCTCACCATCGATGAGATTCTTGATAGCCCTAAGTAGCCGAGCTCCTCTCTCACCTAACATCTTGTTCTCTTCGGCAATGTCGGGCACAACACGCTTGGCTGCATCAGTGGGTGTTGATGCTCGAAAATCCGCGACAAGATCGATCAATGGGGTGTCTTGTTCATGGCCAATGGCACTTACGACAGGCTTCTTGCAGGCTGCGACTAGTCGTACTAATCCCTCGTCAGAGAATGGCAAGAGATCTTCGAAGGAGCCTCCACCTCGAGTAATGATGATGACATCGACCTCACTGTGGTCATCGAGTTCCTTAAGGGCTTTGCTTACCTCTGAGACTGCGCTCGCACCTTGAACCGCAACTTCTCGAATTTCAAACTCGACAGCTGGCCATCTCCGTCGAGCATTCTCAACGACATCTTTCTCAGCCGCGCTGTTTCTCCCACAGATCAGACCGATTCGCCGTGGCAAGAAGGGAAGCACTTTCTTTCTTGATGCAGCGAAGAGCCCTTCAGCAGCAAGAATCTTCTTGAGCGCTTCTAATCGCGCTAAGAGTTCTCCGATTCCTACGTGATGGATTTCGCGTGCGTTGAGCGAGAGCGATCCATTTCCGGTATAGAAGTTGACCTTTGAGAAGACTTTGATCCGAGCATTAGCTGGAAGAGGTGCGACAGCGGCGAAGACTGATCGATGACATGAAACCGATATAGACATCTCTGCTGATGTATCTCGAAGTCGCATGAATATCATCGTCGAACCTTTGCGGTCATCGACTTGAGATAGCTCACCTTCGACCCAGATTGGCCCCAGTTTTCCAATCCATTCTTTGATGGCTTCAGAGACCACGCGTACTGGTGCCGGGGAATCAATCGAGGTTTCAAGCATGGCGAGATGGTAACGGCGCTTGACTCTAAGATTCACTCTGTGAAGAAGGTCTTGCTGGCTGCGCCTCGAGGGTATTGCGCCGGGGTTGATCGAGCAGTCGTCACGGTAGAAAAGGCGTTAGATCTCTATGGTGCACCGGTCTATGTACGCAAACAGATAGTGCATAACAAACATGTTGTCTCTACCCTAGAAAAGCGCGGCGCAATCTTCGTTGAAGAGACCGATGAAATTCCAGAGGGCGCAATCGTCGTCTTCTCGGCTCACGGCGTCTCACCTAAAGTTCATGAGCAAGCAGCATCTCGCCAACTCAAGACAATTGATGCGACCTGTCCTCTCGTTACAAAAGTCCACCATGAGGCGAAGCGGTTTGCCGCCGACGATATGCAGATCCTTCTTATCGGCCATGCCGGACATGAAGAGGTGGAAGGCACTGCGGGTGAAGCTCCTGATCACATCACCCTTGTCGATGGACTCGATGCAGCGCGAACAGTTCAGGTAGATCCAACTAAGAAACTCGCCTGGCTTTCACAGACCACACTCAGCGTTGATGAAACATTGGAATCGGTACGAATTTTGAAAGAGCGCTTTCCGCACCTTCAAGATCCGCCAAGTGATGACATCTGCTACGCAACGCAGAATCGACAGATTGCAATCAAGCAGATCGCACCTAAAGCTGATCTTGTACTTGTTGTTGGGTCGAAGAACTCCTCTAACTCTGTTCGACTCGTTGAGGTATCACTTGAGTATGGAGCAAAGTCGGCATTCCTTATTGATTATGCAGCGGAGTTGAAGGATGAGTGGTTCGAAGGAGTCGAGACGATAGGAGTCTCGAGTGGCGCATCTGTCCCCGAAATATTGGTACAAGATCTTCTCTCCGAGTTAGAGCGACGTGGTTATGGAGATGTTGAAGTGGTTACCGCGATGGAGGAGAGCCTGCTCTTTGCACTTCCGCCAGAGCTAAGAAAAGATATGAAGGCAGCGGGAAAGGTTTAGCGCTTAACTTTCTCTACTCGTGATTTTTCGCGAGCGAAATAGATAATCCACCCCGCGACTGCTCCAGTAACCAAGAATGGCGCGATTCCGGCAAGCCCTGAGACCAAATCAATGGCGAAGCGTGAAATCCGAAGTGATGAACCACCAAGTATCGGCAGCAACAGGATTATCCAGAAGGCAAAGGCAAGTGGTGGTGCAACAACTGAGGTAAAGATTGTGCCGACGCGACCTAGGTAAATACCTCCTGCGAAAGCAATCCAGAGCGCGACTCCAGTTACTGCTCCAACATTTCCTCGTATCAATATCTCAATCGCCATCGAGAGCGCTATGAAAAGTGATTGCAGGATTGCAACGCCAGGCTTTGTCAGTCCCGGTCCTTTTATCCGATTCTTCGGATCGATCCGAGATATATCAACGCTCGACTTCATCAGCCTCTTCTTCCTCAGGTGCATCAAGTTCCAAGATATCTATATCTTCACCGGCATTGACTTTGATCTCGCGCACTGAGCCCTCTACACCGTCAAGTGCTTTGAGTTTCTCAACCTTAAGACCGCCGATAGCGACGATCTTTCGAGCGGGGCGAAGCATGTTCTCCTCAGCGCTAGCAATTAGTTCGTTGAATGCCTTTTCGGTACTTTTGATTCGATCGCCAAGCGTCGAGATCTTTCCATGGACCTTTCCGATTCGCTTAAGGAGTTCACCGGCAAGCTCTTGGATCTCAGATGCGCTCTGAGCTAACTTCGAACGATTAAAGACATAGGCAACAGTACGAAGCAGCGCAAGCATCGTATTAGGAGTCGAGATCGAGACATTCTTCTCAAACGCCTTGTTCTGCAGGAGAGGATCGCTCATAAGCGCCTCGGTGAGAATCGATTCGAAGGGGACGAAGAGAACGACAAAATCAGGGGATTGCCCTGCTCCCTGATAATCGCGCTTAGCGAGAGCGTTTACATGCTTAAGCAGGTCAGCAGCATGATCCTTCATCATCTCCTTACGCTTACTTTCATCCTCTTCGTCGAGGGCTTCCCAGAAACGATCGAGTGGAAACTTAGAGTCGATGAAGAACTCATTCTCACCTGGCGCTTTGATTCGAATATCTGGCTTTCCTACGCCATCATCGCCCGAACGCTCTTTCTGTCGTTCATAGTGGACGCCTTCGACAAGTCCGGCATTCTTTAGGAGCATCTCTAATTGCGTCTCACCGTATTTACCTCGCGTCGCAGGGTTTGCCAGCGCACCGGTGAGTTTTGTTGTCTGACGAAGGAGTGATTCATTACCGGTGCGCATGGCCTCAATCTGTTCTTTGATCGATGTCTCACCGGCGACACGTTTAACTTCAGCGTCATGCGTCAACTTCTCAAGATCGCTCATCTTCGTTTTGAGATCGCGCATCGCAGTCACGATGCTCAATTCCTCTTTCTCTTCTTCCACTCGGCGAGCGCGCTCTGCTTCAAGGCGCATCACTGTCGCACGCTCTGCATCAACGCTTGCTTGAAGAGAGATCACCTCGGCCCCAAGAGAAGAACGAGTCACGCTCTTTCCAATGAAAAATCCCAGAGCGATGCCAGCGAAAACTCCCAGGACGAGAAGGAGGGCTAGAAGTGAATCCATAACCCCTATCGTGGCAGGTAGCGGTGACAATGGCGCGTAGGCTCTACCCCTCGTGGGCCTCTCTATAGGAATTGTGGGACTACCCAATGTCGGTAAGTCCACCCTCTTCAATGCGCTGACAAAGAACAACGTCCTCGCTGCAAACTATCCCTTTGCCACGATTGAGCCCAATGTTGGAGTCGTCGGCGTCCCTGATGAGCGCTTGCCGGTTCTTGCCAAAATCTTCAACTCTGAGCGCATACTTCCCGCCACCGTCTCATTCGTCGATATTGCTGGGATCGTCAAAGGTGCATCGGAGGGTGCGGGCCTTGGTAATAAATTCCTTGCCAACATCCGCGAAACTGACGCCATTTGTCAGGTAATCCGCGCATTCTCTGATTCAGATGTCGTACATGTCGATGGCAAAGTCGATCCTGCATCCGATATCGAAACCATCAATACAGAGTTGGCCCTCGCCGACCTTCAAACGATCGAAAAGTCATTACAGCGCGTGGAGAAAGAGGCCCGCCAGAATAAAGAGAGATCAGCAGTTCTTGATGAATTGAAAAAGGCAAATGAAATCTTGAGCGATGGAAAATTGCTCTCAAGTTCAGGTCTGGATCTCGATCTACTAAAGGAGTTTGGCTTTCTTACCGCCAAGCCATTCTTATATCTTTTCAACTTAGATGCTTCTGGGCTTTCTGATAGCGCACTTCGTGATCGACTCTCTGCCATGGTTAAACCAGCAAAAGCGATATTCCTTGATGCAAAGACCGAAGCAGAGTTAACCGAACTCGATGATGCAGAGGCGCTCGAACTCCTCCAATCGATTGGCTTAGAAGAACCAGGCCTTGCAACGTTGGCCAGAGTTGGATTTGAAACTCTTGGCTTACAGACCTATCTCACCGCTGGCCCCAAGGAAGCACGAGCATGGACAATCCACAAAGGTGATACCGCGCCGGCTGCTGCAGGCGTCATTCACACCGATTTTCAACGCGGCTTCATCAAGGCCGAGGTAGTCGCCTATCGCGACTTAGTTGAGTGTGGATCCATGGTCGAGGCAAAAGCCAAAGGCAAAGTCCGCATGGAAGGCAAGGAGTACGTCATGCAGGATGGTGACGTCGTCGAGTTCAAGTTCAATGTCTAAATTGTTCACCAAAATGAGTGGGTATTTGCGCTAAGAGTCATTGACCCTCAACTTTTGCTATGGGATATTTCTTCAACTAGGCATGCCAGGCAGTAGCTAGGCAGAGCCCAGGGAAGGATTGCGTGATGAGGCCAAGAAATCTTTTCACCAAGGGCGCACTCGCCCTGGTCATGGCTACCACGCTCATCATCTCCGCCTCACCACTTTCTACAGCAATCAACGATGAAGAGACAGGCGTCTTCCTCTTTCCTTCCAATGGTCCAGAGTCCAACTCCGTCAACAAAGTTGGAATCATCTACGACGACGCTCAGACTCTGCTTGGCACGGTCAGCAATCTTGTTGACCAGAATAAGAAGTCTCCGCCAGAGAGCGCCCCATATTGCACTAGCGTCAACGATGCCAAATGCAAAGATGTCGACACGCTCTGGGCAGATCAGATTATGGGACCGTGCGAAAGTGCGAGTGATGAGTTCTGCATCGAATCTATCTACGCGAAGTTAAGCGATGGATCCAAAGTAAAAGGCACATTCAAGCAACTTCTCCCCGAGAAACCACCGCTACCTTTTGAGGCATCGACCGAACTCAACCTTGGAAAAGGCTCTGCACCAAGCATCTGGGAGATTTCTGGAGTGAAGAACTCTGCAGGAAAAGAGAGTTACGCCGCAATCTTCTCCCTTTCGGGTTATGCGAAACGAAAAGCGCAAGCACCCAATCCTCGTGACTTTTATGTCGCCCAACTCTCTGCCGCACTCTTTGCTGTCAATGTCGAGTCATCAACGACCCAGCTCTATCCACTCAAAGCGCCAGGGGTTGGCACCGATGGGATCATGGTCTCTGGTTGTGCGACCAATGATGAGAGCGTCTGCGCCAAACGAGTCTCTT
>RGOY01000064.1 GCA_010028225.1 Actinomycetota bacterium | reverse complement strand
CAACACCAACACCAACACCAACACCAACACCAACACCAACACCAACACCAACACCAACACCAACACCAACACCAACACCTAGTGCAAGTCCATCTTCAGATCCAACGCCTTCAGCTGCTTCATCGAATGGATCAGGCGTTGCAAGTAGCACATCCGCAGATGACCGCATCGATGTGCCAGACACTGTCACTGCCGTACTTCCATATCGAACTACCTACTTCCCGGACCGAGATTTAGTCATCACTTTTCAGGCATCAGGAAATGCAAGCGGCATGATTTCAACATTGTTCATTCCAGCCGGGGCGACAAAATTCCCAGCGACGCTTGATCTGAGTTCAGCAATCAGTGGCGATGGAGTGGGTGAAGCGATGCTTGATGTCGAAGTGCGCTTGCGGGATCTCATCAATGGCCAAGAGATTTCGACTCTATTGAAGCCTCTCGAACTAAGGGCCTGGGGCAAAGTCGGAACACCTTTAGTTTTCGAGAGTGGAAAGTGCCCTCAGACGGTGCCGTCCCTCCAAGGAGTTACCTTGCGAGGATCCGCAAAATTTGGCTTTACTAGGTATTCAGACGGCTCTCTTACGATCATTGCAAAGCAACTCAGTCGCTTCACTACCTCACCAGAAGTTATAGCACAACCTAGTTGTCCTTTTGCTCGTACAGCCGTGAACAGTGCTTTACGAGAACAGAACAGAGTTCTTTTTATGTTCCAAGAGAAAATGCAATATCTGCTTCTGGATTTCAAGTCATCGCTCGCTGGAAAGAAGATTGAAGTTCAGCTACGGAGGAAAACAGAGGGGGTCGTTTCGCTTACAACTATTGGCCTTGTGACTCTTGATGAGAGTGGTGATGGAGTAATTATCCCTGATTCCTCTTTGAAGCTGGGAGATTCCTTCAGAGTGACTTCAAGCAATCGATTGATTCCGTTTCGCACACTAAATATCAAATAGTCGGTGACGAATGTGAAACGCTTTACCGATCGCGATGAAGCTGGAAAGCTCCTTGCAGAACATCTCAGCAAAGAAGTTTTGGGTAAAGATGCGCTTGTTCTCGCTCTTACTCGAGGTGGAGTGGCGGTTGCTCAACCAGTTTCAGAGAAACTGAGAGTTCCCCTTGATCTTCTGATTGTGAGAAAACTAGGTGCTCCCGGTCAACCTGAGTTAGCAATTGGAGCTCTTGCCTCAGGTGGCTTTATTTTCCTCAATCAATATCTCGTTGAAAAGCTTGACCTTGCACCTCAAGTAGTAGAGAAGATCAAGAGCCAAGAGATGGTAGAACTAAAGCGACGGGAGCACTTGTATTTTCAAGGAGAGCGGCATATCCCCTGGCAAGCCAAAGATGTAATACTCATCGATGATGGGATAGCAACAGGTGCGACCATGGAAGTTGCAATACGCGCAGTGAAAGCTGCACAGCCGAAAACACTTACTGTTGCGGTCCCCGTTGCAGCTCTTGAGGCGGTGGAGCGTCTACATCGCTCAGTCGATCACATCCTCGCACTTCAAACCTCTAACAACCTTGTATCAGTCAGCGAGTACTACGAGCACTTCCCACAAATAACCGATCAGGATGTTCTCGACATTCTGGCAAAGTCTCGAAAGGGAACATATGTCCACGACTACTCATAGCGAAGTGAAGATAGCCATCGCTCACAACCACCTGCAGGGATTTCTTGCTCTGCCTGATAGGCCGAGGGGATTAGTGATCTTTGCTCATGGAAGCGGTAGCAGTCGATTCAGTGAACGGAACCAAGAGGTGGCAAGACGGTTCAACGATCGGGGCCTCGCGACGCTTCTCTTTGACCTTCTCACTTCCGAGGAAGAAGAGCTCGACCGTCGCAGCGGGCGATACCGATTCAATATCGCACTTCTCGCTCATCGTCTGGTCATTGCGACTAAGTGGGCCAAGGAGAACCCCGAGCTAGCGGGAATGAAAATCGGATATTTTGGTGCAAGTACTGGTGCAGCAGCCGCACTCGTTGCAGCAGTTGAAATGCCAGATTCTGTAGTTGCGGTCGTATCGCGTGGCGGGCGAGTCGATTTAGCAGGTGGTGCATTCATTCACGAGCTTCGCGCTCCGATTCTTTTGATTGCCGGAAGCGCTGATTACGAGATCGTTCGAATCAATAGACGTGTCACAAAAGAGTTGAAGGCACTACATCGTCTAAAAATCATTGATGGAGCAACCCATCTCTTCTCTGAACCTGGAACTTTACAAGAGGCAGCAGATCACGCGGCTCACTGGTTCTTAGATCACTTCCCTGTCAGTCATTATCGAGACTCAAGCTCGGGGTCGGCAGGCGTCTCACTTAGTCTTACAAATCAGAGGAGTAGAGGTGCTCTCGTTAGCCGTCAATCCCAATAAGTATCGAGTCATCGCAATAACGCGTGATGAAGCCACAATCTGGAGTGATATCAATCCAGATGGAGTAGGAAGTATGCGACAACTAGGTGAGCACGAGACTCTTCTACCCGAGCGAGTCAAGCCTCCAGTCGAAGTGGATCACCGTCATCGTCGCACCGGACAGTTTCATCATGGGCACGATACAGACCATAGATTCCCTGAATACTTTGAGGCGATCGCTGATCGCATTCGATCCGTTGAAGGTGTGCTGATCATCGGACATGGAAAAGGAAAGGCCTCCTACGCCAAAGCTTTCACGGATTATCTAGAGAATAAAGAGCCACTCTTAGCTACCAAGATTATGGATGTGATCACCTTTGATTTAGTCTCAGAGAGCGAGGCTTCAGTTAAAGCTCATGCCAGGCAGTGGTTTGAGAAGAACTTTCGCAAACTCTCTACCTGGCATGAACGTGAAGCTGATCGAAGATTTTCCTGATGATTAGCGCTTAGTCGGTCCTTCTTGCTTGAGGAAAGTGAGATTCCCTTTGGATTTCGCTCCCCATAGATAGAGGACAGTGTTTGTATCGCCCTGAAGTGTAAGAGGAACCGGTCCAACTAAGACTGTCGTGCTATCAATCAAGTTGGCAGACACGGAATACATCTTTGTAATGTAGGATTTTTTTCGTTCCATAGAGTTGCTTATTGGAATGAAAGTCCTATCGCCATTGACTCGAAACTGGACAGCCGGAGCAGCAGCAACATGCCTGAAAGTCAACCATGAGCGCTTCTTACCCGCATCAGTCACCATATTTTTGAAAAAGGAGAGTTTGGCCTTTTCATCTGCAGTGAGGTGAGCTACGAAAGAGAAATCCGTTCCAGCACCCAAGTAGATGTCATCAGTAGCAAGGAGTGGAGTAGCAGTGTCAGAGGGTGTCACTCCATTTGCGTAGATCTTGACTTTCACATTTCCTTTGGCCACCTTGAAGGACTTAACTGCGCCAGGCGTTGCATTATCGATTATCAGTGAATTATTTGCGTATATATCAACAACATCTGCGCCAAATCCTGCCGGAATTGCATGAATGACTGAATATGTAGCAGTTCCATCAACTTGAGGCTTGGGTTTTGCTTCAGCCAGGTAACCGCCTTGTGAGACAAGTGTCAGAATCACAAATGGGGTTACTTTCTTCCACGATTTCATTATGCGCCTTTCATTAGGTTTCCGCTCAGGATAGAACGCCCATGAATCACATTTTTCTCAAAGACTTGTTAAAGACCAGACTTCCTTTTTCTCACAAATTTATATATTTCAAACCACGCGATTCCAAGATAGGCGCTACATGCCATGACAAAGTAATCGACCAGCCGAACGACACCTAAATTGAAAGCCTCTCGCAAGACTGGCAGATTTAGTAAAAGTGCCAAGAGTGATAGCGCACCTATCGTGATCCAAGGCACTGCGATATTCCTTCGTGTAGTGATTGATTGCCAAATGGTGAGTGTTCGAGAGCGATTTGAGAGGATGAGTAAGACATTTGCAAAAAGTAGAGAGCCAAAAGTTAGCGAACGTGTCACCTCCTCGGAGAAGCCTTGATGGAGCGAATAGAGGAATACCCCAAATACAGAGAGAAATACGCTAAACCCTTGAGACAAAGCAAGAGCGATATCTGCTTTCTGGAAGATGCCTGACTTTGCCTTCTTTGGCTTATTCTTCATGATTCTTGGATCGGGTTCTTCAACTTCAAAGACAATGGAACAGGCGGGGTCAATAATCACTTCATGAAAAGCAACGAGGGCAGGTAAAAGGATTATGGGCCAATCTGCAATGAAGATGGGAACAATTGCCATACCAAAGATTGGTATATGTATTGCGATCACGTAGCTCATTGCTTTTTGGATATTTGCAAAAATTGCTCGACCACGCGTGATACCAGCAACTATCGATGTGAAATCATCATCTGTGATAACGAGATGGGCCGCTTCTCGGGCTACATCTGTCCCGCGACCTCCCATAGCGATGCCAATCTCTGCGGCTCTAAGAGCAGGTGCATCATTGACGCCATCGCCAGTCATGGCGACAACTTCTCCCAGTTTCTGAAATCCCTTCACCAAGAGCAGTTTCTCTTCAGGAGAGACTCGTGCAAATACAGAACATTCCTTGAGCGCATCACTTAACTCAACATCACTCATCTCAAGTAGTGCGTTTCCAACTATGCATCTGCCATGGTCTGCGATACCAATCTCTCGAGCTATTGCCCTCGCAGTGGTCGGATGGTCCCCTGTAATCATGATGGTTCGGATACCTGCTGATTTACATTCTGCTACCGCATCTGGAACGCCATCCCTTATCGGGTCATGAAGTAGCGCAAGCCCCATGAAGTTGAAAGTGAAGTCTTCAAGGGTGATCTCTTCAAGAATTTGATTTGAAATTTCACCTTGTAAAAGGGAGCGAGATGCGGTGCCCTTAGCAACTGCAATTATTCGGTAACCACGTTCAGCAGCCTCATGCACTTTCTCCAAGAGTCTCTTCAACTCTATTTCTTCAAGACCACAGAGATCACCGATGTGTTCGGGTGCTCCTTTGGCTGCAGCAAATATCGTCTCACCCTCTTGCCAAACATGGATATATGCCAAACGCTTCTTCGTAAGGGGGAATTCTCGTACGGATTTGAGTGATGCGGCCAGCACCTGCATCCCTGCTGAAGTGCGAAATGCTTGGTCCATCGCGTCGAATGGATGAATGGGTGTGGCAAGTGCCCCCATGCGAGCAATCTCTGCAAACTCGCTAGGTAAGTCGCCATCCCTCACCACAAAATGAGTTCCATCAATTTGGAACTCATCTATTTGCATCTCGTTCTTTGTCAACGTCCCAGTTTTATCTACGCAAAGTACGGTGATGGATCCAAGTGCTTCGATAGCCGCTGGTTGCCGTGCGATCACTCTCGTCTTTGCCATCCGCCATGCACCGAGCGCCATGAAGAGAGTGAGAATCACGGGAAACTCTTCTGGAATGAGAGCCATAGCTGCGGCAATTGCAGCCAATGCTCCTTCTAGCCAACTTCCTCGTGTCAATCCATAGACGACAACGATGGTAATGACCGCAACAAAAGCAAGAGCACCAACCCCCTTGACGAGGCGATCGATACTGTCTTGTAACTGGGTTCTCTGATACGGAATTTCCTGGAGTGATTTACCAATCCTTCCAAGCTCGGTCGATACGCCAGTTCTTGAAACTTCAGCTTCACCGGTACCGCGAACTATCAGAGAGCCAGTGAAGACTGGTTCCCCATGGCTTTTCGTGATGGGGATTGATTCTCCGGTGAGCGTTGACTCATCAAACTCAAGAGAAGATTCGGAGAGGAGATGTGCATCAGCTGGAACTCGATCACCTTCTTGAAGCAAGAGAATATCTCCAGGCACAACCTCTAAGCTGGAAATTCTCGTACGTTTTCCATCTCGCATGACGAGCGCAAGTGGAGCGGTGAGATTTCTGAGCGCATGAATTGCCTTCTCAGTTCGCTGTCTCTGGTAGATCGAGATACCCAGGACTATGAAAACAGTGATACCAAGCAAAATTGCATCGGCAAGATCTGCAATGAGGAAACTGATCGCACCTGCCAATATGAGAAGAATCAGCATCGGCTCTCGTACTACCGAGAATGAGATTGATAGAAAGTTCTGGCGGGCCTCGCCAGGAAGTGAGTTTGCACCAAAGATGTTGAGGCGAGTTTGAGCCTCGAGAGAAGTGAGACCCTCTACATTCACCCGCGTCAATCTATATTTACATTCTCATGGCAAGACCTGCCATACTTGGCGATTGCGTCACGCCTCCCTAGCTCAGTGGTAGAGCATCCGCCTTGTAAGCGGAAGGTCGTCAGTTCAATCCTGACGGGGGGCTCTGTACAAGATTTCTGCGCTGTGGATTACAAAGTAGGTTCACTCAAATAAAGATTATCTTCCGCTGGCTAGGGTTGTAGCTCAGCGGATAGAGCAGCATTTTGACTAAGTGCGGGGAATCATAGCAAAAGCAAACCTGTGAAGTTTATTCTGGTTGAAGATCGAGAAATGGCGTAGTTCTTTGCCTCATTACACTTGGGCAAATGCGCTCCGGGCTTGCAGGATATGGAGAAATTTTAAAGTCTCCAGGCGCGCTTAGGCTTCTCGTTTCCGCTTTTCCATCACGTATGGCATACGGGATGGTCTCTCTTGCTATCTACTTCAAAGTCCACCAAGAGACCAATTCGATTGCCGTCGCGGGGCTTGCCGCAGGTGCGAATGCACTCGCCGGCGCAACTACAGCAGGAATCCGTGGCTGGATAATCGATAGATATGGAATGCACTGGCCGCTTCGTACATTAGTTCCTCTATATGCGGCGATGCTTATTGCACTGGGGTTTGGTCAGGATGAGAGAGCGCTGGTCATTCTTGCAGCGGTCCTTGGCTTCTCGGCACCTCCGATAAATCTCTCGGTTCGGCCACTCTGGAAAGTCACAGTTTCTGAGGAGAAACTTCGCACTGCATACGCGCTAGACACCGCGGCGATGAATGCTTCAAGTGTGATCGCTCCAGTGATTGCCACCTGGTTATCTATCTCTTACAACGCTCGCATCGCATTAATCCTCTGTGCCT
>RGOY01000063.1 GCA_010028225.1 Actinomycetota bacterium | reverse complement strand
CCGAACATGATCGCCAACCTCACTGCGATGTTTCTCTACTCCATCGTAGTTAACGAAGACAGTTGCAGCGCCGATATTGCTCTCTCGACCGATAGTTGCATCACCGACATAAGACAGGTGCGGAACTTTGCTTCCCTCGCCGATCGATGAGTTCTTTACTTCCACGTATGCACCGACTCGAACGCCGGTGGCAAGTTCACTTCCTTCTCGTAAGAATGTGTACGGGCCGACCTGTGCGTTGTAGCCAATTACCGCACCGCGAACAAATGATTCAAAGACTTTAGCGTTCTGACCCACTTCGCTATCAATCAAAGTAGTACGAGGCCCAATCTCTGCACCGGTTTCGATGATTGTTGATCCCAGAAGAGTTGTGCCAGGAAGAATCGTGACATCTGGAGCGATCTCAACGGAGAGGTCAATCCAAGTCGTCGCCGGGTCAACTATTGAGACTCCCTCGCGCATTAAGGCATCATTTATTCGATCTCGCATCAATGCGCTGCAGAGCGCCAGTTGGCTTCGATCATTAATTCCAAGGATCTCACTCTCATCATCCACAGTGAACGCCGAGACTTTCTCTCCAGATTCTCGAAGAACCTTGATTGCATCAGTCAGATACTCCTCATTCTGAGCATTCGCTGATGTGATCTTGGCGAGCGCTCGTCGGAGCTGATCCACCTTAAAGATATAGACACCCGAATTGATCTCGTCGATCTCGCGTTCACTAGGAGTGCAATCGCTCTCCTCCACGATTTTCTCGAGATGACCTTCGCCATCCCTCACTATTCGACCGTAACCATGCGGGTCGAAGAGTTGTGCTGTTAAGACTGTTGCGCTGGCGCCATTGCTCTGATGATGCTTTCGTAATCTCGCCAAAGTCTCACCGGTCAAGAGCGGGGTATCCCCTGCGAGGACAATGACATCACCGCTAGTTATTGATTTTGCATGGTCAGAGTCAAGAGCCATACGAACCGCATGACCAGTTCCGTTTCGCTGACTTTGTAAGACTGTTGCTGACTTTGGTGCTACCTGCGCTAGATGATCTTTAACTTCGCTTGAGTGTGCGCCAATAACAACTACACATTTCTTGGGTGTTAGTTGATCGCAGGCATGAAGAACATGACCAAGAAGTGAGCGACCAGCAATCTTATGCAGGACCTTGGATTTGGCTGACTTCATCCTGGTGCCTTCTCCGGCCGCCAGAATGATCGCTAACTCCACGAGTGGAGTCTATTGCGTCCAGAAGATGACTCAGAAAATCTATGGCTCCTCCACCTGGTATCGATCCAGGACCCTGGGCTTCAAAGGCCCATGTGCTAGCCACTACACAATGGAGGAGCCTGTAGTTTATCGGTCGATTACGGTTGCTCCGACAACAGGTGCGCTCGCTCGCAAGACATTTCCCACAACACCACTTGAAGTCAGCGCCACGACAAGATCAAGGGCATGTTCTTCATCGCTTGCCAAGAAAGCCACAGTTGGGCCCGATCCCGAGACGATTCCGCCCAATGCACCGTAGTCCATACCCACATCGAGAATGAGGCGAAGTGCAGGTCGAATAGAACAGGCCGCCGCTTGTAAATCATTATGTAAGGCCTTGCCGAGCGCTTTGGCATCTGCTGTTGATAGTGCTTGCATCAAAGCTTCGCTCAACTGTGGAGCAGAGATGGACATTCCTTCTCGTAGTCGATCGCATTCGTTGTAGATGGCAGGTGTTGAAAGTCCAGAACTTGATGTCGCTAGAACCCAAGAGTATTGCCCTCGAGTCAGCGCTGGAGTGAGTCTTTCGCCCCGGCCGGTTCCCACTGCAGTACCACCAGCTATTGAGAATGGAACATCACTTCCAATCGTTGCGCCAACCTCTTGCATCTCATCACGAGAAAGTCCCAGGCTAAATAATGAATCAAGGGCCACAATCACGCCTGCAGCATTAGCGCTTCCACCAGCCATACCGCCTGCAACCGGGATTTTCTTATCAATTTTGATTTCAATACTTCCTGATAGTTCGAATTTTTCATACATTCGCTCGGCTGCAATGTAAGCAAGATTGCTCTTATCGGTGGGAATGGCAGTTGGATGTTCCGACGAGATTGAGATGTCAAAAGCGCTGGTCACATCTGGATCTTTGAGACTCACGCGCACATCATCGTAAATTGAAACTGCTTGAAAGATCGTGGCAATATCGTGATAACCGTCGGCACGTTTCGGCCCAACCGAAAGCTGCAAGTTCACTTTGCCGGGGACTCGGACCATTACCGAGTTATGCGCCATGGGCTTCACACTACTTGGAATTTCAGAGAGCGGAAGTGTGAGTTCAACGCTTCTGGAGCGTCTTTGCTATGGCAAGGAATCCTTCAATCTGGATTGATTCAGCGCGCTCGGTTGGCTTGATCCCACTCGACTCCAATACCTCTTCACTGCTTTGATTGGGAAGGTACTGGCTTATCAAAGATTCAAGCGAGGATCGAAGCATCTTTCGCCTTTGGTTAAAGGCAGTGTCTATCACCTTAAATGTAAGTTCACGATCTGCTTCAGAGCTCAATGGTGGATGTACGCGAAGCGTGAGAAGCGAAGAATCAACGCGTGGAACTGGCCAAAAGACCTTTGCCGAAACTCGATCAGCAATTGCCGCATCTGCAAACCAAGCAACCTTCGCGCTCGGAACTCCATACTCTTTGCTTCCCGGTTGTGCAGCAAGTCTCGTCGCGACTTCACTTTGCACCATCACTACTGCTCGAGAAATCCTAGCCATCGAAAGAATATGCAAGATTACGGGAACTGAGACGTTATAAGGAAGATTGGCCACAAGAAGAGAGCCTTCGGCAATTTCTTCACTTCGAAGTTGCATCGCATCTTTAGTGATGACCTCAAAAGATTCATCCGTCGCACCATGTTCTCGCAATGTCTGAGGAAGTCTTGATGCCAATCTCTTATCAATTTCAACGGCAGTGACCGCTGCGCCAGCACGAAGAAGTGCCAGAGTGAGCGAACCGAGCCCAGGACCGATTTCAACGACTCGATCAGAGTCTTTCAACTCAGCGAGTCTTACTAATTTTTCACAGGTATTAGCGTCATGAACAAAGTTTTGGCCAAGGCCCTTACTTGGAACTAGATCGAGGGAAGTGGCGATCTCTCTTATCTCTTTTGCGCCAAGTAACGAAATTTCTTGTCGCATCAGTTAAACGATCCAAAGCAACGCTCAGCATTTCGATTGAGATCGTGAATCAATTCCTCAAGATCATCGCCCCTGAGCTCGGCCATAAAACGAATCGTTCGTGCAGTTTGAGCTGGAGTATTGAGATAGCCACGGAAAGGGTCCGGGGTAAGGAATGGCGAATCCGTCTCTGCAAGGAGAAGTTCACGCGGAACTTGGAGTAGAGCATCTCGAAGGTGTGGCGCGTTCTTGAAAGTGAGTGTCCCCGCAAATGAAAGGTAGTAACCCTTACTCACACACTCCTTCGCCATCTCTACATCACCTGAATAGCAGTGGAAGATGGTTCGCTCGGGTGCACCTTCCTCGGTCAGATGATCAAGGACCGCACGATGCGCATCTCGATCATGAATCACCAGCGCCTTCTTCTTTCGTTTTGCAATATCGATATGGCGGCGAAACGAGTAACTCTGTCGTTCGCGAAGTTCTTCAGGAGTTCGAAAGAAATCAAGACCGGTCTCGCCGATACCGCGAACTTGGTCATCATCTGAAAGTCGCTCAATAACTGAAAGGTCTGCCTCTAAGTCCGTGACAACTGGTGCTTCATTGGGGTGAAGTGCAACTGTTGCCAGAACTTGCCCTTTATAGATCTTGGCTAAGGAGAGAGACCACTCTGACTGCTCGGCCGAATAGCCAACTTGGACTATGCGGTTGATTCCAACCGATGCACTCTCATCGATTACTTTTTTGATCGCCGGATCATCAGGTGAAGAATTGGTGATGATCTCAAGATGTGCATGTGAATCGACAGCTGGTATGGGAAGCGGATCAGGAAGTGGCGCAACTGGCCGATCAATATCGCGATTGTGTCGATCTGCCATCGACTTCTTACTTCTCTTCAAGTCGAGGGAAGAGCGCTTCCCCCTTAGTCACAACACTTCCTGGCTTGAGCTGTCCCCAGTTTGCGACATTCTCAAGGCGTTGCGACGACAATTCTCCAAGATCTCTGCCGCCGATAGAGCTCCAGAGTTTTTCGCAGGTACCTGGCATGACAGGATAAAGAAGTATTGCAAGTGCACGTAACGACTCCGCTGTGTTGTAGAGAATTTTTGCGACTTCACCGATTCGACTTGAATCTTTAGCAATCGCCCATGGCTCTCGCTCGGTGAGGTAGCCATTTATTCGCTTACAAAACTCCATGGTGGCCAAGATTCCACTCTGAAAATCTAACCGTCCAAAAGCCTCATCAGCGGTCTTCACTGTCTGAGCGAGTGCGTTAGCAAGGCTCTCGTCGCGATCCACATCTGGGACTTTGCCGTCACAGTATTTCTCAATCATCGCTGCTGCGCGGGAAGCGAGATTTCCGAAGTCATTGGCGAGTTCACTTGTATAACGTGCCGACATATCCTCCCAAGAGAATGAGCCATCGCTACCGAATGGGATTGCCCGCAGGAAGTAATAGCGAAACGCGTCCAGACCGAAATGTGATGTGATCTGACTCGGTGCGATCCCAGTGAGTTTGCTCTTGCTCATCTTCTCTCCGCCAACCAAGAGCCATCCATGTGCGAAAACTTTCTTCGGCACTTCAAGTCCGGCTGCCATCAACATAGCGGGCCAAATCACGGCGTGAAACCTCAATATGTCTCGACCAACAAGATGGACATCCGCCGGCCAAGTCTTTGAGAACATCTTTCCAAGTTGACTATCGCTTGGCTCACCGAGCCCTACTGCAGTCGCATAGTTGAGCAGAGCATCAAACCAGACATAAACCACCTGGCTTTGATCCCAGGGCACTGGGATTCCCCACGAAAATGTTGAGCGCGATATTGAAAGATCTTGCACTCCACTTTCCAGGAAAGAGATCACTTCATTGCGAGCGCTTTCCGGCGAACAGCTCTCTGGATTCTTTTGATAATGCTCGAGAAGGGGTTTGACGAACTCCGAGAGTTTGAAGAAGTAGTTTGTTTCAGAGAGTCGCTCGACTGGCTTTGAATGTATCTTGCAGTTTCCGTCTACGAGGTCACCTTCGAGTTTGAATTCTTCACAACCGACGCAGTAGAGACCTTCGTACTTTCCTTGGTAGATATAGCCCTTATCCATCAAACCTTGCAGGAATCTTTGAACACGTTCAGTATGCCGAGGTTCGGTGGTCCGAATGAAATCATCATTAGCAATGTTCAGTTCTCGCCAGAGTGGTTTCCATGCTGACTCAACGAGACGGTCGCACCACTGACCTGGATCACTGTTATTTGCCTCTGCAGTTCGAAGAATTTTCTGACCGTGCTCATCTGTGCCAGTGAGATAGAAGACGTCATCTCCGCGAAGTCGGTGCCATCGAGTTAAGACATCGCCCGCAACTGTGGTGTAGGCGTGACCTATATGTGGCGCATCATTGACATAATAAATAGGCGTCGTCACATAGAACGTCTTGGCCATAGCGAAAGTCTAACTTCACTCTTCGCGCTTGATGACGAGGTCATAGACATAACGCTTCGGTATCGACAGTCGCTTCGAACTCTCGATGACGGCGTCGCGCGCTGAAAGACCTTCTTCGAGCAGCTCATCGACGAGTGAAAGAATCTCTGAGTCGCTTGCTTGTGCAATCTCAGTAGCAGGAGAGAAAACAATTGTGATCTCGCCCTTTATCCCCTCATTCCCCTCACGCTCCCTTGCCCATTTCAAGGCACCTTCAATGTTTCCACGGAAGATCTCCTGATATTGCTTGGTCAACTCACGACAGATAGCAATTTCACGGTTCTGGGGCAATATTTGCGACGCAACCTCTAACGTATCTACAAGACGCTTCGCAGACTCAAAAGCGATACAACTTCTCCGTTCTTCCAGAAGTCGAGAGAAATAGGCACTGCGTGCCAGATCGCTTCGAGGAATGAATCCATCAAAAGAAAAACTATCGGTCGGCATTCCGGAGTAGATGAGCGCTGTGATCACCGCACTCGGCCCTGGAAGTACTTCCACGGGAAGCTGGCGCTTGATGGCCTCGCTAATCAATCGAAAGCCTGGATCACTGACCGTAGGGGCGCCTGCATCCGAGATCAGGAGAACTACTCTCCCGGCTTCGATCTCCTTGAGAAGTTGATCTGTCCGGCTTGACTCATTTCCGTCAAAGAAGGAGAGCACATCGCCTCGATAGCGAATACCGAGGTCAGTCGCAAGGCGTGCAAACTTCCTCGAATCCTCCGCCGCAATGAGCTCTGCACTCTCGATTGCCTCGCGAAGTCGAGTGGAAGCATCGCCAGGATTTCCAATGGGAGAACAAGCAACAAGTAGCGGTGCCATAACGGACAATAGGCTAATGCTTCATCCGATACTCCAGCGGCTCAAGCGAATTCCTTCGCTCACTCTTCTTGCAATCTTGGCTGGTGCCGCTCTCGTTCGCTTCTATCGCCTAGGCCGACCCGATTCACTCGTCTTTGATGAGGTCTATTACGTCGATGGCGCTCGCGATTTTCTCAAATTCGGCGTCGAAGTGACAGGAAGTGATCCTGAATTCATCGTTCATCCTGCGGTTGGAAAGTGGGTAATCGCACTTGGAATAGCGATTTTCGGGGATACATCTTTTGGTTGGCGAGCCGTAGGCGCAGCGATTGGTGTAGCAAGCGTGCTTCTCATCTACTTGATTGCCAAGCGACTCTTCTCCTCCGAGCTCATCGCCTTACTTACTGCATCACTTCTTGCGATTGATGGACTTGCAATTGTGATGTCACGGACAGCGCTCTTGGATAACACACTTACTTTCTTCGTCCTTCTTGCTTTCTACTCACTCATTCGCCAGAAGTATCTTCTCATGGGAGTAGCCCTTGGTCTGGCGCTAGCCACGAAGTGGAGTGCGCTTTATTATGCGGTTGCTTTT
>RGOY01000062.1 GCA_010028225.1 Actinomycetota bacterium | reverse complement strand
CAACTGACAGATGAGGAAAAAACAAAATGGAGATACTACGGTTCGAAGGCTCTTCGCGAGTGCCTTTGAAACAAAAGAAATCATTCCGGGTAATTCTCGGAATAACGGTGATGGGAGTCTTTGCCGCACTTGGATCAACGCTTGCTGCAAATATCACCATCAACTCAGGTCCTGTGGAGTTCGGTCAAGGACTCGCTGCGGCCTCTGCTTGTGATGGCAGCATCACAGTCACACCAACTTCTTCCTTCACTAACTCAAGTGATACTGCGGGAACTTTCTACCTAGCTGGGATTGTCTTTGCTAATGTGGATACCCGAACAGCGGCTTGCGGAGGAAAAGAATTCGTCATCAATGCTTATGACTCAGGAACAACGACGGCGAATTATCTGGGACGAGGTGCCTCGGCATCTGATTCCTACACAGCGATAACTGTTAACGTCGTTGACACAACCGTTTCGACTGCAGCCTTCAATGTGAGTGATATGAGCGGCGCAAAACCGTCGATTACTTCACGAGCTGGCGGATTCACTTTGACATTTGACACTCCGATTGCAACAGCTGGGAGTATCTACAAGGTCACTGTCGAATCACGAGGTAATACATAAGAGTTCGACAAACTCTTTGACATCAACCGCTTGTTGGTTGATTTATTTGTAGCGCCTATTGCGTTGCAAACTTTTACCTCAATGTCAGTAATCGTTGGAGTCTGATACATGGAGATTTTGAATCTCGAAGGGCCGAAACGCCCTAAGGGAAAACACCCTTTCCTCAAGGGTCTCCTCGGCCTGGGCGCACTCAGCGCCCTGGCCGGTATCAGCATGACGGTTGCTGCACAGATCAATATCAATTCTGGAAGTGATGGTGTGGAATTTGGCCAGGGTAAGGCCACGACGACTTTGTGTGACAGTGAAGTTACGGTCACGCCGTACAGCGGCTATGTGAACCTTTCGGACTCCGCCGCGATTTTTACCCTTGATTCCATCGAGGTTGCCGGAATATCCGATGCCTGTATTGGAAGTGACTTCGTTCTCAAGGTTTACTCGTCAACGGCAGGCACTGCGGCCCAAAATGTGACCAATGACAATGCAGCCACAAACTATGACTATGCCCGAGTTTCCTATCTTGCAGGGAAGAATTTCCTAGAAGTTGGAAGCGGATATGTCTGGATTGAAGCTGACACTTCAACAGCCAACTCAGCGACGTTCGAAGTCGTTCTCGACCCCGACAACATTGAAAGCGGGCAAATTGTCGATGCACGCAACATCTCTAAGGTCACACTCGAAACCGTAAAAACTGGCAGTTAGAAAACTGCATAAACATGAAAATTCGTGATTCTTTAAGAGTCTTTCCAGAGGATGAAACTTTAGATCTCTGGATAGAAGGTCATCAGACTAAAGAGCCGAGCAATATCCTGATTACAATCTCAAACAGTGAAGGCGAGCGTACCTCTTTGATTCGCCCCAACAAGATTGTTGAGACCAAAGCCAAGTATTTTGTCGCTACGCCACCCGAGCGTGTGATAACCGGCAAAGAGAAATCCCTTCAAAAACTCAAGAGTTTCGGTATAGCGCTCGGCTATGTCCTCGCTTCAATTCTGATCGCTTTCTCGGCACTTTCATTTACTGATGTCGTGAAAGCCAGAATTGTCCTTACCGAGTCGATGGCTCCTGCCATCGATCCAGGGGATCTCGTCCTTACTACTTCGGCTCAGCGATTGTCTCCGAAAATTGGTGACGTCGTCTCCTACACGGCACGAAGATTTGACGGGGCCCCTGTAGGAACTTTCTCTCACCGAGTTATCGGTGGCGATGCTGTGACAGGATTCATCGTTAAGGGTGATAACAACCCGAATCCTGACGTTCAGCGCCCCAAGCTTGAAGACATTGATGGTGTTGTTATCTTCGTTCTTCCTTATCTCGGGCTACTTCTCTCACCTCGAGCTCTCTTCATAATTATTCCGAGTATTTTCGGATTTTGGCTTGTCATGGATGCGCTCCGAGGTGATGATGAGATCAAGTAAGACCGTATCCGTCATTCTTCTTGTGCTTGGATTTCTCTTCATCCCGGCTTCAGCGAAAGCTTTGGATATTCCTCTTCTCACTTGGGAGCGAGGGAAAGAGCAGAATTTGGTCCTAGGTGGGAATGTCGAGAATGAGTGGAAGATAGAGCTCGTCAATGAAGCAAATGAAAAGGTTTTAGATTTCAAAGAGAGTGAAATCAGCGCCAATGGATTTAGGGTTTATTCCGTTTCTATTCCAGATGACTTTCCCCTTGGCGCATATGCAGTAAGAGCCACCGGCATAGGCATTCCAGGCTCGATAGTGGCAGGCGTAAATATTGTGGGGCTCTCATTCTACGAAGTCACCCAAATCCCTTTTGAACTTCTTTGGATATTTCTAGCTTATGTCTTTGTCACTTCTTCATACGCAGTGATGCGGATTCGAAACAATGGATCTGTGAGAGTGCCTATTTTTGAAGATTTCGACATGGATGTCGTTTCGCCTCGATTAGCAACTTTGCACCGCCTTCGTGAGAAGGCAACAAGCAATCTTGAACCATCACTCTTCCAACTCCTTCTGCAAAGAGAGGGCGGCTGGTTGCGCTTGAGGTCTCATATGCTTTGGAGCGCATTCCCGATTTTGAGTCTCCTACTAGGTGGCGCAATCGGTATTCAAATTCTTCGCGAAGGTGGATTTGGAAAAGCATTGTGGCTCTGGCTCTTTCTTGCAGCAGCGATTGCGTTAGTAGATCTTTACTCCGCCATAATTGCATTCGTTGGATTTGTCTTCTCACATTTGATCTTTGGAGATGTCGTCTCGCTTCGTGAGGTGATGGTTCTTCTGGCAGTTGGTCTTGGCTGGTGTGGCTCTTATGCACTCGCATCGATCGTAGAACTCTTGCATGAACGCGGCAAGGAGATTGATGATTCGAATCAAACTTTGGGTGTCAGTGAAAGTTGGCAGGGAAGAGTCTTAGCAGCTTTTGTGTCGGGGGCAGTTTTCCATGGAACACAAATCCTTGTACTCAGCCTCGTGGTCACAGTTTCAGAACCAAGACCTACTTCTTGGCTACTCTCAGTTGCGTTTGCCCTAGGGACTCTTCTCCGACTGCAACTACGGGGACCTCTTGAGTCATCGGCTGCTATCTCCTCTTTAAGGTTGGAATCAAAACCTGTAGGTCGTGTGATCGCAGGTAAGACAACAGCTTTCCTTCTCCTTTTCTTTATTGGAACTATCTATATCTGGGTGAGGGACTGGCTCTCTGCGATCGCTTTAGGATTTGCCCTCACCGCTCCCTATGCTTTACTTCTGATTCGATTCGCGGGGCCAAAGTTCTCCTGGCTTTTGAAAGTGCCACGCTCAGCACTTATAGAGGCGTTTGTCGTCACGGGGCTTGCCTATGGAGTATTCCGTGCATTAGAGGATATGCCGTTTGAAGTATTAGAGCGATCGCGACTCTTCTTGATCGTTGGCGTGATTCCGGTCCTGTTGCACTCTCTGTATTCTGCGTTATGGGATGTGGCAGACCGTGCTAGTTCGCGCAGCATTCATACATCGGATGAGGGGAGTAAGTTGTGAAACGTCTCGCTCTTTTTCTCCTCATCATGACTCTCACCGGCGCAGGGGTCTCATACGCCGAAACAAATAATCCGATACAGAATTTCTTCCTTGGTGATCAACAACTAAGTGGAACTGGTCTCAATCAAGTTCTCTCATTACTTGTCGGGCCAGAAGGCAAGCCAGGACCTGCGGGTGTACGTGGAAGAGATGGTGCTGCGGGACTCAATGGAAACGATGGCGCTCCTGGACCACAAGGTCCTGCTGGAGCAACTGGTGCACAAGGTCTTCAAGGTTTACCTGGAGTACCTGGAACGCCAGGGCGATCGGTAGTTTCCGTGCAACTCGCCATTGGCTCGACCAATTGTCCTAATGGAGGAACTCAGTTAACCGACGGTTCTGGAGTTGTGACATTTGTCTGCAACGGTGAACGAGGAGCAGCCGGCGTCGCTGGAGCGACAGGAGCCACCGGAGCTACAGGTGCCACAGGAGCACAAGGTCCAGCAGGGACCGGCGGTGGTGGAACGAGTATCAATGGGACTGGTCAGATTTCCCTCGGCTCATGTGATTCGAATCTGACTGTTGATTTCTCCTCACTCTTCGTAAGTAATGGATTTATCCTTCGAAAAATCAATATGAATGATCTTGCTAGCGCATGTAACACAAGACGAATCAGCGTCTTCTTCCCAGTGAAGTCGGATACTCCAACGATAGGTGCCAACCCACTACCGCCCTATCGTTACGCTTCAGGATCAAATCGAGATTACATCGATTGCACAACAGATTCGGCAATCACTGGAATGACCGGAGATACCAATACGGTCACACTCGCTTCGACAAATCCCACTGTGACAGGGGCCGGGGTTTACACCATGAGTTGCACTGTAAGAAGGACTGGTAGCGCAGTGACCTTTGCAGAGCTGTACACGGCAGATATCGATGAGAACATCGGTTTCCAGATCGCACCTTAGAAGTTAGACTTTGGTCCGCTTGATTTCTCAATTCCCCGGAGGCGAGCATGGCAAAAAAGAAGATTGAGGCTCAAGAGCCCGCGATCTCGACAATCCCCCTGCCGTCACAAGATTCGCCGCTTGTCATTGATTTGCCTGATGGTCAAAAGCTTGTCGTTGGCAACATTGCGCAAGGCACTGTCATTGAGGTTGCAACATGGCGAGGAACCGGGCGCCCTGACTCTAGAACTAATCGTTTGATGCTTGGCGTAAGTTCGGCAGAACAAGCAGAACAGTCTCAGAGTTCAACTTCATCAACTGCAGTGAGCGATGAGGGCAAATCTAGAAATAAATTCCTTGTACTAATCCTCAACTTCTTCAAGTCGCTCTTTGTCAAGAAGCAGAAGGATCCTGCGCTCGATGAACTAGATGCATTCATTGCTGAGAAAGAACGAGAGGTGCTAGCTACTTTTAAAGAAAAAGTTTCTGCCGATGACAATGAGAGTCAAAATCCTGAAAATCAAAGTAAGAGGAGTAGTCGCAGAGACCCGGTCATCGATGAGTCAGAAGATATAAAGAGTTGGCTTGATGACTTGATGAATAGCACAACCAAAGAATTCACTCGACAATCAGAAGAGATAACCCAGCCAGCAAAGGGAAGAGTTCGCCGTGTAACTGAGAAGTCGAAGTCGGGATCCAGTACTGGAAAAAAGAGCGTAAGAAAAGGTCAAAGAGTTGGAACGAGGGGCTCAAAGCGGAGCTCAAGCACAAGTAAGGCTAAGAAAAAGTCACCTTCGAAGCGGGGCAATACCAAGAAGCGCAAGAGATAGAAGTTAGAATTTGTCAGGACTGCCTTTGGTCACAGATGTGGCCAAGAGTAGACACGACTAGCCATAGTTGAGATGAGGAGAGCAAAAGTGCTCACGCGTCGAGGGAAAGTCATTATTGGGGTAGTTGTTGGCCTCGTTCTCTTGTTTGCGCTTGGCATTCGTGTCACACATCCGCAATCTGGGATGGAACATGCCCTTGGTTCAGCGGAGTCGAGCATCGCGATTTATCGAGTGACTGATAGCTATTCATTAGATGACAAAGTGGTTGTAGCTCTTCCAGAGAACGGCCCAGCGCTTGGCATTGTCCGAGGTGTTGTCGATGGTTCACTTGACGTTCAGATTGGTGGAACTCTCTACCGTCTCGCACTTGATGATGTTGATGGCAAAATGGTTGTGATCATTCCCTTCTTGGGCTATCCCTTAAGTTGGGTAGGTCTCTAACCTCTCGATTTGAAGGATTCACCCCAGTTCTCACACCGATTTTGATGCTTACAGAGGTGCAGTGCCCAATCTGACCTTGTCTATCTCTACCTCAGTGCTTTACCCTTCTCTCTCCCCGACGCGAGAAAGTTCAGTCCATGTCATATGGCGATCTACTTAAAGCAGCACGATTAGAGAGCGGACTATCCCTCTCAACGGTTGCAGCGCGCACTCGCGTTCGTGAACGGCTCATTCAAGATCTTGAATCAGAGCGAGTCCATTCATCTGGTGGCAAGGCATATGCACGTGGACATATCCGCGCGCTCGCTCGAATCTATGGAGCTGATGAAAAATCGCTCCTCACCGCATTTGATGAGACTCAATCTGATATTGAAACATCTATGAGTTCACTTCTTCAAGAAAATAGTGTTACGACCAGTGTTGAGCGAGATCGTCCGTCGTGGAGAGTTTTTGGGATTGCTGCAGGGGTTGTTGCTTTTGCGATACTCGGCTTCCAAGTCCTTCCTGGGTTAATCAATACAGGTAGTGAAGAATCACTAATCTCCCGCGTAGCAGAGGAATCTAAGCAATCGCCAGAAGATGCAGGTCCTGTTGCCGCGGCGACCAAGGGAGTCTCTCTCATTTTGCGAGCCGAGAATGGCCTTTCGTGGGTCAAAGCTGAAGGCGCAAACGGCGTCACAATTTTCGAAGGCAAGATTCGAAGTGGCCAGTCACAAACTCTCTTTGACAATCAGTTGATTTCTCTCATCATTGGCAACGCAGGAGCGATCTCCATAACCTATAACAATCAAGAATTGGGTAGACCTGGCGCAGTGGGCGAAGTAGTTCGACTTCAGTTTTCGCCCGAGTCGCAGTCAGCTGGTTAATCTGCTGGTTTAATAGGGCAGGTGTCTGCGGAACTGCTTGGCAAAAATCGAACCGTAGCCCTCGTCACTCTTGGTTGCTCACGAAATGATGTTGACTCTGAGGAACTAGCGGGCCGCCTCGCCGAGGGCTGGAAGGTCCTTTTTTCTACCCCAACGGCCAAGTTCTGTATTATGATCCTAAAGAGGGTCAATACTGGGACCCTACCACGGACTTTTATGTGCCCCACGAAGATGTAGCAGAGCTGCAAATGGATTTTGCTCGCTTTCTTGCCAAAATGTAAACTAAGGTTTACACTTTATTTTGGTTGACTGAAAATACCAATTTTGCTATAATTATGGCATAGGTTAACAAAACAGGAGCAGACAATGGACGCAGATTTTGACCACAAATACAACCACTACGACTCAGTTCAAAAGGACCTTGGGTTGCGCTCTGTTTGGAGCATTTACGAAGTGGAAAATCTCAATGATCGCCATCCCTTTGAAGGTGCTGATAGAATTGTTTACCGGGACCATTGGGGCGATAAGCCTGTCAGTAACAGTATATTTGGGCTGACTTGGGCGGCTCTGTTCCGTGCGGCCGACGCTTGCATTCGAGATTCTGGTGATGCACATCA
>RGOY01000061.1 GCA_010028225.1 Actinomycetota bacterium | reverse complement strand
TTTAGTCAATACTCCCTTATCTAGCGAAACTTCCAGGTTCGATGTTAAACAATCAACTGTTTTCGCGTCTCATCTCGATGTTTTCGAAGGTAGACCATGAATGGCGTACCTCCGGTGCCAACAGCTGATGGGTTTCCAGGGGTTGCTTGAGCCTGGGCATGAATATAGGTACCTGCGTACTCGAGGTGCTTTGCTCGGAAATCTCCAACTATCTCAACACAGGTATTGAAGAGTGAGGTGATGGTCGGTCGACTGATTTCTTTGACGAAAGTTCGAACTGATGGCCCCGCCTCTACCGCTTCTATGAACTTCACATGGGCGGGTGGCATATAGGTACGCATTTCCATGAGGTACTCACGAAGTTCATCCCGCTCATGCTCGATTCCGAGAACTCCATCCATTGCAGGAATTATTGCGCTCTGTGCACCAGTTTCTCCTCGAAACTTCTGACCAACGCCCTTATATTCATCGACACCTTCATAGACCACGCCATCAGGCAATGATGGATTGTTGCGCCAGCCAAAGATGTAGGGACGGACACGATGAAAGTAAATATATGGATCGCACCTTTCTGGCATTCGGCAAAGGACTTGATACATAGCGGCGAGTGAGGAGCGAAGATTCTCGAGCGCAATCTCGAGGGCATCAGCGTCTCGATTCGAGGTGGCAGCTTGGGCATCCTCAATCGCCTTCAATGCTTTTCCGGCCTTCTTCTCAATATCAATGTGAATCAAAATGAACCACTCTTCATCTTGTCCACCAAGGAAACATTGGAGGAGAGCGATGTTGCCGCACTCAATCGGGCCTCGTGGATCAAGTCGTCGCCAATTATCTGAGGCATAACTTTGATAAGACAGAATGGGTGGACGACCAACCATCTTGCCCACTTGAAACCAGGGAAGAGCCAAGACTTTCGGAAGAGTCGTGGCTGGTTTGTTATCGGACCATTGATAGGACTGTCCGATATAACTCAAGATCATCATCGCGCGATTTATATCGCTCTCGCCATTAAGTGCTTCGACTTTAAACGGTGGAAGCTCTTGGACTCGCTTTCTAAAGTCTGAACCCATCAATAACTTAGGAATCTCTTTACCGAATTCATCCCACGCTTCGTTACCCGGGGAGAGAGATTGAGCCGGATCATGATGCGGGAGGTAACCGAATTCTTCAGAGATTCCAAAATCTGCGATCTTGACTGGTTTCACGAGACTCCTTCGTCCAGTGGATGACCTCAACTTCGAGGGGCGCCTATCGCACCACCCGATAGTTAACCCCCTTACCTGCTCTAAGGACAATAGGCATTTTACGAAGCGCTCGCTGTGATTCTCTTTACAATTACAGCGATTAGGATTCAAAGGTGGCTACGAAAGATTCGAATCGTGAGGCGCATTTTCCTGCCATAGAGAAGCGATATGGCGAAAAAATGGCTTACTGGTTCAAGGTGATGGCCAAGATCAAAGACAAGAAATACCCAGAGCAGATGGCTCACCTTCAAGAGAACTACGGCTTCTCACGTGCTCATGCGAATGCTTTGATCATGTTCTCCAAGGGGTCAAAATCCTCTAAGCGATTCGAAAGTCTTGCCGATTACTACAAGAGCATTGACCCGATCCAGGCAAAGACCATCAGAGCAATCTTCAAAGTAGCGAAAACCGCATACCCAAAATTGGAGATTGTCATCGCTTGGAACCAACCCATGCTGAAGTTGGATTCCACCTATGTGCTCGGGGCAGGGACTGCTAAGAACCACATTCTGCTCAATCCCTTTAGCAAAGATGTCATCGTTTTCTTAAAGCCTAAACTCAAGGATTATCGAGTGCTCAAACACACATTCGCAATCCCTAACGACTGGACAGTAGATTCGAAGCTCGTCCTAGCAATGGTCAGAGCGCGTATTGCTGAGAAATGAAAGTGGTCAATCTTTAGAGCTTAAAGGATGGATATTCATCCGTGACCAGGATAAATGCATACCCTGCCACTCGACTCCAGAATTTAATTGAACCAACCACAACTCGAAGTCCCCACTCGGGATACGTTCCTGTCGCGCTAACTTTGATCCATGCCACAAAGGTGATGAAAAGTGCGGCGAGGGAATAAAAATAACCAACGACAATTAAAGGAATTGCAAGGAACCATTTGATCAGTGGCAACCCCCTGCTTAACTTCTTTCCACCATCGATATCAGGAAAGAGGACAGCAATCTTTGGGTTTCGTTCAATCGAAGGATAATCGTCGGTGAGGAGGTAGATGTAAGCGGCGATGCGCACGTGAAGCTCAAGAAGTGCATGATTGAAAGTCAGTGCATAGCTTGGATAAGTCTTTCGAAAGAGCAGCGAGAGGATTATCGGGGGGAAGAGGCTCACTGTTAGTAACCCTGCTAAGACCGCGATAGGCGCAACGAGGATGTACCTAAAGAAGACCGTCTTTCGATTACGACCGTTCAATTCTGGAGTGAGGAGAACCTCTACTTGGTGAGACGAGGATCGTGCCGGGATTGAAGAGTTCATCATGTGAAAAGGGTAGTCAAAGGGTCGAATTCGCTCTAGTTGAATGTCACCCCTGGAAGGTAACTTCCATCACCTCATCAGATGCGAAAATCTACTGATACCAGTAGTGATTGGGGCTGGCATGCTTGAAACATTATTTATAGCTTTTTTAATCACTTGGATCATTCTTCGACAGAGGCGGCGAAAGAGTTTCGATAATCAGTATCGAGAGTTGATCAACAGTGAAATGCGGGTCAAAGAGAGCGCTACACGTATTTGCGACTTTCTTATCGAAGTCATCAATGATGAAAAGAATGATGTTGAGCCATTCGGTGACCTGCGCCTTGATCAAGCAAGAAAGATAATAGAGGAGGTGGGTCCGGGAGCCTTTTATTGGATGGCTCATATTTCCGCTCAACTTGCTTCAGTCTCTGCCGCACAAATCAACCAAATCCCCACAAATGTCGATGCAGAACTTCGAGATCGAGCTACCCCTGAGGATGTTGTTCGGGTCGTAGTTAAGATCTAAAGATTTTCGAGATCATTTAGTCGTTGAGTGACCCCGGGAAAATCTGAGTCTGTAGCAAGTATCTTCTCGAGGTCCTTCCTTGCCGAAGAAATCTTCCCCTGTTTCTCATAGACGAATGATCGTTCGAAGAGGGCTTTATTGAGAATGTCCTCATGGCGCTTCTTGGAAGCTCTAGCTAAACGAAGAACCTCGATTGAAGCATCAAGTTTGCCCTCTTCGCGCAAAGCAATCGCACGAAAGATGAGGAGTAGAGCAGTTGCATCGTCTTCATTTGTCACATCTTCAGTCGTCTCTAGAACATCTTTCCAACGTCGAAGTTGAACTTCGTTTTCACAGACTGCAAGGGCCGTAATCTGATCAGGAATAAGAGATTCTGCTACTTCGAGGGCATCAATAAATTTTTCACCAAGTTGAAGTAACTCGATATACATGTGGCCAAGGACTTGGAGCGAAAATTGCATCGGGACATCTACCCCGGGTGCAACTTTCACACTCACTTCATAGGCTTTCGCATGATGTGTAAACATCCACGAGCGATCCAGTTCAACGCGAGTAGCCCATACCTTCGCAGCCTTTGCGGTGAGTAATTCGAGATCATTGGAACCACTCATCAAGTGTCTTGGGAGTGCAAAGGCATCGCAGATGTACTCAATATCGGGAAATTTCTTGCTAAGTTTTTCTAACGCCTCGACAGTTCCTAGTTGTAGCGCTTTATAGAGAGCTCGCTGTCGTCGTGGTGCGAAGAGACCTGGAGGTGGAACGAACTCCGTCAAAGTTTCTGCTGCTGTGTTTTTTGCACGCCGTTTTCTGGCGCTACCTTTTCGAAGTGAAGTTCGTTCAACGTTATAGAGACCCGTCCCCGGGATTCCAGCGGATGTATAGACATCACCACGGGTGTTGACTGAGACACGTGCACCAGGTACTCCAAAGGAAAGTCCTAATGCGCTCTTGCTGAAATTCAATCTAACCCCAGGAAGAATCTTCATACTTCGGCGAAAGCGAAGTGACATATTGCGATTCTATGAGTTGCAGGGGCTAAGGGGGTATCGGGTAAACTACGCCTCGAGCCACTTCGAAAAACAAGTTGCTAGATGAAGACTTGCGAAGTGGGGTTGGATTCCGGAGGACCCGGGTCCACTGTGTTCATCAGATAAAGGGGTGAGACCGGCGAAGGCCGGATCGACGATGGTCTCCATCGACCCCAAAGTTCTGCGTCATTTGATGCATATGCAACCGGCTCTCTACTGGCTTGATGCCGATCCACTAGAGCCGGAATCTCGTCCTTCCTTGGTAGAGGAAATCGAAGCTGATCTCTGCATTGTCGGCGCCGGCTATACCGGACTTTGGACTGCACTCATCGCAAAGGAGCGAAATCCACATCGCAAAGTAGTAATCCTCGAAGCGAAGGAAACAGGCGCGGGAGCATCTGGGCGAAATGGCGGATTTTGCAACTCATCGCTCACTCATGGATTTATCAATGGTTACAACCGATTCAAAGACGAGATGGAAGCGGTAGAACGACTTGGACGTGAGAATTTCAACTCCATCGAAAAGACCATTGAGAAATATGGCATCGACTGTGGGTGGGAACGAACCGGCGAGCTCAAAGTTGCGTTGAAACCATGGGAAGTCGAGGAATTAAAAGAAGAAGCAAAACTTCGAAACTCATATGGTGATGAAGTTGAATTCCTCGACTCTAAACAAACGCGTGAGAGAGTTAACTCCCCCATCTATCTTGCATCGCTCTGGGATGAAGATGGGACCGCACTCGTTGATCCAGCACGTTTAGTCTGGGGACTTGAGCGAGCATGCCTCTCACTCGGAGTCTCGATTTATGAACATAGCGCGGTTGAGTCTTTAGAAGATGAAGGCGAAAAAATCTTAGTCTCGACCCCTTACGGAAAAGTCCGCGCAGAGCGAGTGGCACTTGCGACAAATGTCCATGATTCACTTCTTCGAAGTACTCACAAATATGTCGTTCCGGTCTACGACTTCCAACTCGTCACAGAGCCATTGACTCCTGAACAGTTGGCATCAATCGGGTGGAAGGGTCGAGAGGGGCTATCGGAAGCTGGTAATCAATTCCACTATTACCGCCTCACCAAAGAGAACGAGATTCTCTGGGGTGGATATGACGCTATCTATAACTTCCGCGGAAAGGTCAACCCAGAGTACGAAGATGAGCCCGAGACCTACGCCCGTCTTGCTCGTGATTTCTTGAAGACATTCCCGCAATTAGAGGGAATCAAATTCACGCATGGCTGGGGCGGCGCGATTGATACCTGCTCGCGCTTCTCGCCATTCTGGGGTACCGCCATGGGCGAGAAAGTTAGCTATGTACTTGGATTCACTGGACTTGGAGTTGGCGCAACACGATTTGGCGCAGAAGTGATGCTTGATCTCTTGGATGGACTTGATACCGAACGAACTCGCCTCGAGATGGTTCGAAAGACGAGATGGTTCGAAAGAAACCTTTTCCATTTCCACCAGAGCCATTTCGTTGGCTATTTGTAAATCTCACGCAGTGGTCATTACACCGTGCCGATGAGACCGGAAAGCGAAATATCTGGCTTCGTGTACTGGATCGCTTCGGCCTCGGCTTCGACTCTTAAGTCCTAGTACTCCCAAACAGGATTTGGGCTTTCAAAGACTTTGTTGTCAGCCCCAAAGACAAGATAACGCGAGAAACCTTTGGTGAACCATCGGTCATGTGTGACTGCCAAGACGGTTCCTTGATACATAGTCAATGCTTTTTCTAGCGCTTCGGCTGATGCGAGATCCAAGTTATCTGTAGGTTCATCAAGCAATAACAAAGTCGAGCCCTCCAGTTCTAGAAGCAAGACTTGAAACCTAGCCTGTTGCCCACCTGAGAGCGTCGAGAATTTCTGTTCTGCTTGATTGTGAAGTTCGTATCGACCAAGAACGCTCTTGGCTGGACTAAGCTGCAAAGAGTGTTCATTCCATAAGATCTCAAGAAGTGTCTTACCCATAAACTCTGGATGAGCATGAGTCTGAGCAAAGTGACCGGGCGAGACTCGTGCACCAAGTTTCCAGTTCCCGGAGTGATTGACGCTCACATCCCCTCCAAGCAAACGCAAAAAGTGAGACTTTCCGGTGCCATTCTTCCCAAGAACAGCAACGCGATCTCCATAGAAGATCTCGATTGAAAACGGATCGGTCAATCCCTCGAGAACCAAATTCTCACAGGTGATGACTCGCTCGCCCGTTCGTCCACCGCTCAGTCCAACTTTCACATCTTGTTCAAGTGGTGGTGAAGGCGGTGGTCCAATCTCTTCAAATTTGCGAAGCCGGGTCTGCATCGCGCGATATTTCGATGCCATATCCGGAGAGCTCTTCGCTTGATTTCGAAGCGTCAGCACAAGTTCCTTCAATCTTTCATGCTCCTGTTCCCATCGATAGAGCAACTCCGCGAAGCGGGCATTACGCGCCTTTCTCGCTTCATGCCATGTGGCAAACCCACTCCCGTGAATCCAAGCAGTATTTCCAGAAACCCCCTGTTCTAGAGTGATGATGCGATTAGCAACTTCGGAAAGTAATTCGCGATCGTGGCTAATGAAGAGAATAGTCTTATGCGATTCTTTGAGTTGTTCTTCAAGCCAACGCTTTGATGGAACATCAAGATAGTTATCTGGCTCATCAGTGTGTTTACCTCTCGATCAGAAACTTCTTCGAAGGACTTGCCTAGCGCCTGAGTACAACAGATATCCCAAACTACTTCGGCGTCATATCCTCCAGCATCGCCCCAATCAGCAAGAGCAGAGGCATAAGCCATCTGAGATTGTTCAGAGTCATCATCGGCCATCGACGCTTCTGCAGACTTCAACTTCGCAGCAGCCATTCTCACTTTCTCAGGTGAGACAGAGAGTAAGAGATCGCGAACTGTTGACTCATCCCGAACCTGTCCAATGAATTGGCGCATAACACCGAGTCCGCCCGAAATCGAAATAGCACCACCATCAGGTTGGACATCACCACAAATCATTCGAATCAACGTTGTCTTTCCCGCGCCATTTGGGCCGATAAGCGCTGCTTTTGCTCCATCGCCAACTCGAAATGAAACATCATCGAGAAGAACTCGACCATCAGATAGCGTGAATTCAATTCCGCTTACATCTATATGTCCCACAAGGGCTAGACCCTAGTGCTTTGAACTACGAACGAGATCCAGTCCTTCTGACCACCTGAAAGAGCGAGCTGGTGCTCACCTTCGGGGAGATGTTGGCATCGCTGGGAGTAAGGGTGGCAGTGATACTGATTGGTCGTCTGGTGGAAGGTCGGTAGGGACAAGTTGCGGTGATCGATCCTGCAGTGAC